>CASEAH010000110.1 GCA_949285935.1 uncultured Oscillospiraceae bacterium | reverse complement strand
AATCTGAAAAGGTACCGTTCCAACTCCCCATATAATAAAATCACCGAGAAATGCTTTTTGCTTCTCTCGGTGATTTTATTTGCCTTTGCTACGCCTGATAAACTGTTTTGCTCAATACTTCGTTATCAGTCCGTAGCTTTCCCGGTATTTTTTCTTTTTTAATTGGCTTTTTCCGGCGCTTTTTGGGGGCAGAAGGGCGCTTCTCAAATAAAATGGGTCTGCTGCAAAATGAGAATGCAATGGCACTCTGCCAAAGAGCAAGACACGAACAATAAAATCGGCCCTCCGGGGAAGCTCTTCTGCTCCTTTGGAGAACCGGTTTTGGTGTATTCTTTTTCGGCAAAGTTATTCCGCAACAGCCACAAAACGTGCAAGGTTAGTTTAAAAAATCGCCCGTACTCTCAATTTGAAATTAAACGTGCAAAATCTATAAGATTTATCTTTTCCCCTCAGAAGCCGGAGGAAAACAGGGCGGATGTCCTATTTGAGAACAGCGGCATTTGGGATGACAGCCGGAGGTTGATATGCCGGATCGCCCTTGTGGGGGGTATCCCTCCCGTTATGTTCATGTTTCCCGGTCGGTCTGGCGAAAGGTTTTGAGATTTCCAATTTTCTGCCTCCGCTGCTCCAGCACCTCTGTAACCCTCTCCAGGGGGATCTCCTGCTCCACCATCATTACCAGCAGATGATAGAAAAGATCACAGATCTCCCCCACCGTGTCTTCCGGACAGCCGTTTTTAGCGGCGATAATGGTTTCGCTGCATTCCTCTCCTACCTTTTTCAGGATCTTGTCCAGTCCCTTTTCAAACAAATAGCAGGTATAAGAACCCTCCTGGGGCTCTTCCTTCCGCTGGCGGATGACCTGATAAAGGCCTTCCAGTGTTTCATTCATTCTCCTCATTCTCCTTTCCGGCGGTTGCTTCCCATTGGGTCAGCTGACGGAAAAAGCAACTGTGGCTCCCGGTGTGACAGGCGGGCCCCGTCTGTTCCACCTGTATCAGCAGAGTATCCCGGTCGCAGTCCCCCATCACAGACAAGACCCGCTGTACATGCCCCGAGGTGGCTCCTTTGTTCCAAAGCTCCTGCCGGGAACGGCTGTAAAACCAGGTATATCCCGTGCGGAGGGTCCGTTCCAGGCTTTCCCGGTTCATATAAGCCAGCATCAGCACCTCTCCGGTGCCGGCCTCCTGAATCACCGCCGGAATCAGCGTTCCTTTTTCGAAATACCGTTCCAATTCTTTTGGCTCCATACAGATTCCTCCCTGCTACCGGCGCACCGGAATGTTGTGCCGGGCCAGATGGTCCTTCACCTGGCCCACCGTCAGCTCCCGGTAATGGAAAAGGCTGGCTGCCAAAGCCGCGTCCGCCCCCGTTTCCTCAAACACCCGGGAAAAGTCTTCCAGCCTGCCGCATCCTCCTGAGGCGATAACCGGGATCCTGACCGCTTCTGTAACAGCTCTGGTCAGGGGAAGATCAAAGCCATCCCGGGTACCGTCCGCGTCCATGGAGGTCAGCAGGATCTCCCCGGCTCCCAGGTCCTCCACCTGTCTGACCCATTCCAGAGCATCCAGACCCGTATCGATGCGGCCTCCGGCGATGACCACCGTAAAGCCGCCGTCCGGGCGGCGGCGGGCATCCACCGCCACCACCACACACTGGCTGCCGAATTTATCGGCCGCGTCGGCGATAAGCCGGGGGTTACGTACCGCGGCGGAATTGACGGAAACCTTGTCTGCTCCCGCCCGGAGAATTTCCCGGAAGTCATCAATGGTTCGGATGCCTCCGCCTACCGTCAGCGGTACAAATACCTTCCGGGCGGTGCGGCGGACCACATCCGCCATGGTTCCCCTTCCTTCATGGGTGGCGGTAATATCCAGAAACGTGATCTCATCCGCCCCCTGGCGGTCGTATTCCATGGCGCATTCCACCGGATCCCCCACATCCCGGATCCCTACAAAATTGACGCCCTTGACCACCCTGCCGTCCCGTACATCCAGGCAGGGGATGATGCGTTTTGCCAGCATAGTCAGCCGCTCCATTCCGCCGCTTCGCACCGGCGCAGAATTTATTGATGGACAAAGTCCCCACCGGGCGAAGAAAACCGGCAAGGCTGCCTGCCGCCTTCCCCGGACGGGAGATCATTCTTCCCGGCAGAGGGCAAGCGCGGCGCTCAGATCCAATGTTCCCTGATACAGGCTCTTGCCGCAGATGGCTCCATACAGCCCCATCTCCCGCAATGCCCTGATGTCCTCCAGGTCCCGGATCCCGCCGCTGGCGGTGATCTGGCAGCTTACCGCCGCCCTGAGGCGGGCCAGCTGCTCCAGGTTGGGTCCGGAAAGGGTGCCATCCCGGCTGATATCGGTATAAATGATACAGCCTACCCCTGCCTGCTCCATGGCTTTTGCAAGGTCCAGGTAATGAACGGAACTTGTATCCAGCCATCCGTCGGCGGCCACCATCTCGTCACGGGCGTCAATGCCCACCGCGATGCGGGAGCCGTACCGGGCCGCGGCCCTGCGGACCAGTTCCGGATCCCGGAGAGCGGCAGAACCCAGGATCACCCGGCTGATCCCGCTCTCCAGGCAGTCTTCTATGGCCTCCATGGTCCGGATTCCTCCGCCCAGTTCCACCTTCAGGCCGGAATGGGCCGCCACTTCCCGGAAAATCCCGCTGTTGCGGGGACTGGCTTCCCGCGCCCCGTCCAGATCCACCATGTGGATCCACTCCGCGCCGGCACGACGGAATGCCCGGGCGGTTTCCAGCGGATCCTCCGCCACCTGGCTGGAGGTGGAAAAGTCTCCCTTTACCAGCCGGACACAGCGCCCCTCCTGAATGTCAATGGCGGGAAAAACGATCATTCCTCTGCCCCTCCCTCGCCGCACAGGCGGCCAAAATTCCTCAGCATCCGCAATCCGTCCCGGCCGCTCTTTTCCGGATGGAACTGTGCGCCGTAAATGGTTCCTCTGCGCACCAGCGCCGTTACCGGCTCGCCATAGTCGCTGACGGCACACAGGTATTCCGCCGGGGTATCCGCCATATAGGAATGAACGAAATACACAAAGCTTCCCGCTTCCACCCCTTCCGTCAGCGGGGAGAGCTGCAAAATGCGCAGGCTGTTCCAGCCCATATGAGGGATCTTCAGGCCAGGCCCGGGCTCCAATCTCCGGACGCTGCCCGGGATCAGCCCCAGACCGGGGCGCTCCCGGAATTCAAACCCCCGGTCAAAGAGCATCTGCATTCCCAGGCAGATGCCGAGAAATGGCTTTTTCTCCGCTTCCTCCCGGATGGTGGGCACCAGGCCGGTGGCCTCCAGCATCTCCATGGCGTCGGGAAAAGCTCCCACTCCCGGAAGGATCAGGCCGCTGGCCCGGCGCAGCTCCGCCGGGTCACGGGTCACGGAAGCGGGCAGCCCCAGATACTCCAGAGCGTTGCAGACGCTGAACAGATTCCCCGCACCGTAATCAATAATGGCGATCATATGGCAGTTCCCCTTTATTCCAGTGTGCCTTTGGTGGACAGGACCCCGCCCTCCCGGGGGGCCGCCGCCAGCGCCAGTGCATGTCCCACCGCTTTATAGGCCGCTTCGATTTTATGGTGGTCATTGTCGCCGTATTCCTCCAGAATGTGCAGGGTCAGCCCTCCGTTCATGGCCAGTGCCCGGAAAAATTCCCGGGTCAGGCAGCAGTCATAACCGCCGCAGGTCTGGTTCCTGAAATCCATACGAAATACCAGAAAAGGCCGGCCGCTGATATCCAGGTGGCAGGTGACCAGGCTCTCGTCCATGGGGACGGAAAAGCTGCCGTACCGGCGGATGGCCGATTTGTCCGCCAGAAGCCGGGCCAGCGCCTGACCCAGAACGATCCCAGTGTCTTCCACCGTGTGGTGGCCGTCCACCTCCAGATCCCCCTTCACCGTCAGTTCCATATCCATGGAACCGTGGAGGGCAAAGGCAGTGAGCATATGATCAAAGAAGCCGATCCCGGTGTGGATCCGGGTCTTGCCGCTCCCTCCCAGCGTCAGGGTCAGGGAGATGTCCGTCTCTTTGGTGGCTCGGGTGATGGTGATGGCGTCCATGATACAGCCTCCTTGTTGAAAATATCTTTTCAGCCGATGCCGCATGATCCCGGCGGTCCGGTATTCCCAAATTTTCATGGATGGAAGAAACGTGATACAGGTATGTGTTTACCTTACAGCAGTTCTTCCAGAGCCTCCAGCAGGATCCTGTTTTCTTCCCGGCTTCCGGCGGTGACCCGCAGATGATCTCCCAGCCTGCGGATCATGATGGAGCGGTCACGGAGCCCTTCAAACACCCGGTTGTTGTCCCACGTCCGCAGCCAGACAAAATTGGTCAGCGGAGGAGTGATCTCCAGGATGGTTCCTGGCCGGCGCTCCGCCAGCCTGCAAAGGCCACGGTACAGATCTTCCCGGGCTTCCTTGATTTTTTGCACACAGTTTTCCAGATACTCCCGGTCCCGCAGCACCGTTTCCCCTACTACCTGCGTCATTGCGTTGACGTTATAGGGTGATTTGGCCGCCCGCAAAGCGTCGGTAAGACGGGAGCAGGCTATGGCAAAGCCCAACCGGATCCCGGCCAGCCCCATCGCCTTGGAGCAGGTACGCAGGATGATGAGATTTTCATAAGTCTCCGCTTCCGCCAGCATGGAGCGGTCCCAGAAATCCATATAGGCTTCGTCCAGCACCACCAGCGTATCCGGCAGCGCCTTAAGGATCTGGCGAATGGACTCCCGATCCACTCCCGACGACGTAGGATTGCAGGGGTTGCTGAAAATCAGCCCCGCGGCACTTTGTTCCCTGGCTGCAGCCACCACGGCCGCCGCATCCAGCGGTTTCTCTCCCCGGGGAAGTTCCGCCACCTTCAGTTCTGCCAGCTGACCATAAAACCGGTACATGGAAAAATCCGGGGTGATGGTGAGCACCGTATCCCCCTTGGCAAAAAAGCAGTTCATCAAAATGGAAATCAGCTCGTCGCTGCCGTTGCCTGCCGTCACCAGCCGGGGGGAAATCCGGTAATATTCTCCAAAGGCCTGGCACAAAGCAGTGCAGCAGGGGTCGGGATAACGGTTGAACTCCACTGCCGCCACCGCTGCCATGGCTCGCTCCAGCACAGGTCCTTCCAAAGGAATAAAGCTTTCGTTGGCGTCCAGCCGGAGAGCATATTTCCCTTCTGCAGGTGCATAAGGGATCAGCTCCCGGATCTTCCGTGTCAGTTCCATGGGCTCAAAACCTCACTTTGACAGAATGGGCATGGGCGGTAAGGCCCTCCTTTTGGGCAATGCGCACCACCGCGTCCTGCGCTTCTTCCAGGGCTTCCCGGGTGTAATAAATAAAGGAGGACCGTTTCACAAAACTGTCTACCGACAGGGGGGAGAAAAACCGGGCGGTACCGCTGGTTGGCAGTACATGGTTGGGCCCGGCATAGTAATCTCCCAGTGCCTCGGGGGAATATTTTCCCAAAAAGACGGAGCCGGCGTTATCCAGCTTCCCCACATACCGCATGGGATCCTCCATCATCACTTCCAGGTGTTCCGGGGCAAGGTCGTTGGCGGTACGGACCATCTCTTCCGTATCCCGGCAAAGGATAATGGCGCCGTAATCCCGGAGGGATTTTTCGATGATCTCCCGGCGGGAAAGTCCCTCCAGCTGCCGGACAAGCTCCTGCTCCGTCTCTTCCGCTACGCGGGGAGAGGTGGTAAGCAGGATGGCGGACGCCATAGCGTCGTGTTCCGCCTGGCCCATCATATCGGCGGCCAGATAACGGGGGTCAGCAGTGTCGTCGGCGATGATCAGGATCTCGCTGGGGCCTGCCACCATGTCGATATCCACCTGACCATACAGCAGCTTCTTGGCAGTGGCCACATAGATATTGCCGGGGCCCACGATTTTATCCACCCGTGGGACGCTGCCGGTTCCGAAGGCCAGCGCCGCAATGGCCTGAGCCCCGCCCATGAGGAAAACCCGGTCTACCCCCGCCAGGGCCGCGGCCACCAGAATATCCGGATTGGCTTTGCCGTTCTTTCCCGGCGGCGTGACCATCACAATTTCCCGCACGCCCGCGATTTTTGCAGGGATGGCATCC
Organism: uncultured Oscillospiraceae bacterium; assembly: GCA_949285935.1. Classification (GTDB taxonomy): domain Bacteria; phylum Bacillota; class Clostridia; order Oscillospirales; family Ruminococcaceae; genus Angelakisella. The sequence goes on along the minus strand of CASEAH010000110.1, from coordinate 45,110 downwards.
ATCAACACAGAGGAAGGATAGGCGGCCGTCCCGCCGGGAACGTAAATCCCCACCCGGTCCAGGCCGCGGACCCGCTGGCCCAGGATGACCCCATCCGGCCGGGTATCCACAAAGCTCTGCCGCTTCTGCCTCTGATGGAAGGCTACAATATTCTCCTGGGCCGCCAGCAGGGCTTCCACAAAATCCGGATCCGCCGCGGTAAGGGCGTCGTTGATCTCCTCCCGGTCGACTTCAAAGGCCGGCGGGGCCCAGCCGTCAAAACGAAGGGAAAACTCCCGCACCGCCTCATCTCCCCGGAGCCGCACCGCCTCGATAATCTCCGACACAGCGGCGGTGACCTTCCGGTCCGTCTCTCCGCTGCGATTTTTCAGCGCCGCCAGCAGCCGGATCTCGTCGCTGCCGTTGGCCGTTACCTTGTTGATCAGCATGGTTACCGTCCTTCCTTCAGTTGAGCCTCCGCCCGGGACAGAAAAGCCCCGATCTCCTCCTGGCGCAGCTTCTGGCTGGCCACATTGACGATGAGCCGGGCGGAAACCTGCGCTACCTCTTCCAAGGTTTCCAAGCCGTTTTCCCGCAAAGTGGCGCCTGTTTCCACCAGATCCACAATGGCGTCCGCCAGTCCCAGCAGGGGTGCCAGCTCCACCGACCCTTCAATTTTTACCACATCCACGTCCATTCCCTTTTTCTCAAAGAAGCGGCGGGCGACCGCGGGATATTTGGTGGCGATCACCTTGGTCCGGTATCCACCGTAAAAATCCGTGCCTTTGGGGGCGGCCAGCATAAACCGGCAGGCCCCAAACCCCAGGTCCAGCACCTCATAAAAGGAGCTTCCCATCTCCATGATCGTATCTTTGCCCACTACTCCCATGTCGCAGACGCCCCGTTCCACATACGTGATCACGTCCGCGGACTTGGCCAGCACCACTTCCAGGTTCTCACCCGGTACCGGCAGGATCAGGCGGCGCCCCTTCTGCCGGATCTGGGAGCAATCGCATCCCATCCGCTCCAAAAGTTCCACCGTAATTTCTTCCAACCGCCCCTTGGTCAGGGCGAGGCGCAGCGGTCTCATGGCCTCTCTCCTTCGTTTGTCAGGATAATATCTCCCGGGCGTTCCCCCACCAGACGAAGGGTACGCACTCCCCGGCGGCGGGCATAATCCATCGCTTCTTCTTCCCTTTCAAAAGGGCTGACCTCGCAGCGGAAGCCTTCCCGGGCAAGCCGCTCCCCCTCCCGGAGGGCCTTCTCCCAGTAGCCGGGGCCGCCATGAATCAGAAAGGCGATGGGCTGCCGCCGGCCTGGATCGCTTTGCAGCAAGGCCGACGCCACCAGATCCACATTGACGGCGAACCCTGTGGCGGGAGCCGGTTCTCCAAAATCGGCCATCAAACCGTCATACCGTCCGCCGGAAAGCACCGGCTCTCCCACTCCCTCCAGATATCCCCGAAAAATGACCCCGGTATAGTATTCGGCCTGATTCACCAGTCCCAGATCCACCATGACCTTATCTTTCAGGCCCAGGTTCTCCATTCCCCGGCAGAGCCGCCGTACCGCTTCCACCTCCGGGGACGCCTCCTCCAGCAGGGATTCCGCCTGCTCCAGGATCTCCACCGGGCCAAACAGACGGGGCAAGGAACGCAAAGACCGCAGCGCCGGGGAGTCCATGCCGTTATCCAGCAGGTCATTAAGCGCCGCATAATTTTTGGCTTCGATCAGCTGCCGGGCCTCCTCTCCCGCTTCCGGGGTCAGGCCTGCTGCGGCAACCAGCTTCTTAAAAAATCCGATGTGACAGATTTCCAGCCGGAACCCTTCCAATCCACAGGACGCCAGGCATTGTGCCGCCAGCTGCAGCATCTCCAGATCGGCCCCTTCCCCGGAGGCTCCGATCAATTCCACACCCATTTGGCAAAATTCGTCGCTGACTCCCCGCATGGCGGAATGGCGGCGGTAGATCTGCTGGCTGTAATAGAGCCGTAAGGGTCTGGGCAGCCCTCCCAGTTTCGTGGCTGTAAGCCGGGCAATGGGGATGGTGCAGTCCGGGCGCATCACCAGCAGCCGTCCCTTGTTATCGCTGAGTTTATACATGCTCTCCTGGGGAAAATGGGCGGCGCTGGAGGAAAAAACATCATAGAATTCCAGCCCCGGCGTCATGACTTCGTCAAAGCCCCGGCTCTCCAGAAGTGCAGCCAGCGCCTGCTGCACACGCCGTCGGGTTTCGCATTGCTCAAACAAAGTGTCCCGGATGCCTTCCGGGGTGATCTTGTTATAGCTGGGCATTCCCCATTCCTCCCAGTTGCTTTAATTCGCTAATATGTTATCATAATAAAGTATTTCTGTCAATTCTTTTTTCCATTTGCTTTTCCCGTTTCCGGCCCTATGGTATACTGGAAGAAAATCATTAAATTTTTTCTTTTGAGGGCATAATATCAAGCATCAACCTTCCATGATTTCCTATCTTTTTCTAAGTCATAGTGTAGCATGGATTCCGCCCCATGAAAACAGGAGGTTTAAATAATGGTATCCGCATCCATTCATGAACTGGTTACCTCTCAACGGACGTTTTTTGCTTCCGGGGTCACCCTGGACGTCCACTGGCGCGTCGCCGCCCTGGAGAGCCTCCGGCAGGCGATCCTTCGCCAGGAAAATAAAATTTGCGCGGCGCTGGAAAAAGATTTGAATAAGTGCGCCTTGGAAAGCTACATGACCGAAATCGGCATGGTTCTGGAAGAAATCCGATATGTCCAAAAGCATTTGCGGCAATGGTCCAGAGAAAAGCGCGTTCCCACTCCTCTCTCTCAGTTTCCCGCCCGCAGCTTCATTTCTCCCCAACCCTACGGAGTGGCCCTTGTCATGTCTCCCTGGAACTATCCCTTTCAGTTGGCCATAGAGCCTCTGATCGGGGCCATCGCGGCGGGCAACTGCGCGGTGGTGAAACCTTCGGCCTATGCTCCCGCCTCCAGTCAGGCTATCGCAGACCTTATTAACAGCTGCTTCCAGCCCGAATTTGTTGCCGTTGTCCAGGGAGGACGGGAAGAAAACGCCGCTCTTCTGGATGAGAAATTTGATTTTATCTTCTTTACCGGCGGCGTGGAGGTGGGCAAGCTGGTGATGGAAAAGGCCTCCCGGAACCTGACCCCGGTTTGTCTGGAACTGGGAGGCAAAAGTCCCTGCATTGTGGATGAGACAGCCGATCTGCCGTTGGCGGCAAGAAGGATCATTTTCGGTAAAATCCTCAACGCGGGGCAGACCTGTGTGGCTCCCGACTACCTGTTGGTCCAGGAGGGAGTAAAAGACCGCCTTGTGGCGCTGCTGCGCAAGGAAATCCATCGGTCCTTGGGTCCCCGGCCGCTGGAATGTCCCGATTATGGGAAAATTGTGAATGAAAAGCATTTTCGCCGGCTGCTTTCTCTGCTGGAAGGGGAAACTCCTCTGGAAGGGGGTGAGGCAGATCCTGCAACCCTGCGTATCGCCCCCACCATTCTGGAACCCGCTTCCCCCCAAAGCCCTGTTATGGCAGAAGAGATTTTCGGTCCCATCCTCCCGGTTCTTACCTTCCGGCAGCTGGAAGAAGCCGTGGACTTTATTAATGCCCGTCCCAGGCCGCTGGCCCTTTATCTGTTTACCGGCAGCCGGCAGACGGAACGTCTTTTTCTGGACCGTTGTTCCTTTGGCGGCGGCTGCATCAACGACACGGTAGTCCACCTTGCCACCAGTCACATGCCTTTTGGCGGAGTGGGAAACAGCGGTATGGGCAGTTACCATGGCAAAGCCAGTTTCGAAACCTTCAGCCATCATCGGAGTATTCTTAAAAAATACCCCTGGCCCGACCTCCCCATCCGATACCGCCCTTATACCGCCCGCAATGCCCGGCGCCTTCGCCGTTTTTTGGGGTGACTGCACGAGGGTGCAGTACTTCCTCCAGTCCGGCATCCGGAAAGAAGGATGTATTTCCTCTCCGAAAGAATTTTTCTCTCTTTCTATGGCGTATGCCAAAAATCCTTTTATTCAGCCATTTTGTAAAGTGTAATGTCAATCGGCTTTACACATTAAATTCTATAAAACAGCTGTTAAACCAAGCTTTTATGACCCCCAAACACTATGCAATCGGGCAGAGGATGAGGCTTTGCTGTGTTTTCAGCATCTTTCAAGTTCACTGATTCCATCGGCCATTTTCCGCCGATGGAATTTTTTGTCTCTTGACAAAAACGTTTGTTCGAAACTATAATAAAGCATACAGAACAAATGTTTTTACGGGAGGGGCCGCTGTGGACCTGATGGAAAAACTGCGCATCCTTACCGACGCCGCCAAATATGATGTAGCCTGCACCTCCAGCGGCGTAAACCGCCGTAACCGGGGCGATGGGGTGGGAAATGCCGTTTCGGCGGGAATTTGTCACAGCTTTTCCGCCGATGGTCGGTGTGTCTCCCTGCTTAAGGTACTGATGACCAACTACTGTGCCTACGACTGCAAATACTGCGTGAACGCCCGTTCTCATGACGTCCCCCGGGCTGCCTTCACCCCCCGGGAACTGTCCGATCTGACCATGGCTTTCTACCGGCGGAACTATATCGAGGGTCTGTTCCTCAGCTCGGGCATCCTTAAAAATCCCGACTATACCTGTGAACAGATGGCGGAGGTTCTGACCATTCTGCGCAGGGAGTACCACTTCCAGGGTTATATCCATGTCAAAGCCATCCCGGGAGCCGACAGCCGTCTGATTGACCGGCTTGGGCTGCTGGCCGACCGAATGAGCGTCAATATCGAGCTGCCTTCCCGGCAAAGCCTGGGTCTGCTGGCCCCGGACAAAAGCCGCTCCGATATTTTGGAACCGATGAAGCAGATTCGCTCCCGCATTACTGAAAATACCCACGATCTGGCGCGCTATCGCTCCGCTCCACGATTTGCTCCCGCCGGGCAAAGCACGCAAATGATCATAGGAGCTTCTGCTGAGAATGATTTTCAGATCCTGCATCTGTCCGAGGCTCTGTACCAACGGTATGGCCTGCGCCGGGTCTTTTTTTCCGCTTACATCCCCATGGTGGAGAATCCTCTTCTCCCCGCCGTCGACACCCGCCCTCCCCTCCTGCGGGAGCATCGTCTCTACCAGGCCGACTGGCTGCTGAGATTCTATGGGTTTTCCGCTTCCGAACTTTTGGATGAGGCGCATCCCAGTCTTAACCCGCTGGTGGACCCCAAATGCAACTGGGCGCTGAACCACCTGGAACTTTTTCCTGTGGAGATCAACCGCGCCTCCTATGAAACGCTGCTGCGGGTGCCGGGGATCGGGGTCACTTCCGCCAATCGGATCACTGCGGCCCGGAAGGTCGGCCGGCTGGACTGGGCTGCCCTGAAACGGATGGGCGTGGTCCTCAAACGTGCCCAATACTTTATCACCTGCGGCGGCAGAATGCTGGAGGGGCTGCGGATCTCCGAAAATACCATCCTGCAGGGACTGGTTGCCGCTGAAAGGCCTTCCCTTCCCCAGCCGGACGAGGCACAACAGCTTTCTCTGTTCCCACCCAACGATCCCACTCCGGAGGATTTACGCAAATGCCTGAGCGGACAAATTTGATCTACCAATATGACGGCTCTCTGGATGGGCTTCTTTGCTGTATTTTTGAAAGCTTTCTGCGCAATGAGGAACCTCTGGACATTTTGCCTGCGGATCGGGAGCAGCAGTCTCTCTGGGCCCTGCATACCGTTGTCACTCAGCCTGACCGGGCCCGGCGCGTCTGGGATGCTCTGGATCACAAGATTTCCCCCCTGGCCCGGGAAATGGTGGTCCGGGCTTTTCTCACCTGTCTCCCCCACAAGGAACTGCTGATCCTGCGCTTTGTCCGGCTGGGCTTGCAGCAGGGCGGTAAAGTTACCCAGCAGCTGGGGGATGAAACGGTCATGACTCTCACCCGCGCCATCAAAAGCCTGTGGTTTGAGGCCCACCATTTCATGGGATTTCTCCGCTTTTCAGAAAACGCGGGATTTCTCACCGCCGTTATCTCTCCCAAAAACCAAATTCTCCCCCTTGTAGCAGACCATTTCATCAACCGGTATTCCCAGGAGGATTTTCTTGTTTACGACGATGTGCACCATATGGCTTTGGTCCACCGGCGGGATGGTCAGTGCGGACTCATGCCCATGGAGGATTTCTCTCCCCCACGACCCGGAGTGGAAGAGGAGTATGTCCGCAGCCTTTGGCAGACCTTCCATACCGCCATTGCCATTTCCGGACGACTCAATCCCAGGTGCCAGCAAACCATGTGTCCCAAACGCTTCTGGAAGGATATGCCGGAAATGCCGGATCCGGGTCCCCGGCTCCGCAGACCCCGTAAGCTGCCTGTGACATTTCAAAGCCCCCGGGGGGAATCAACATCCCCGGGGGCTCCCGGCCGGACCGAAACTTTGGACGCAAATCATTTCTCCTATCAAGCACCGGCTTTGGAGGAAAATCCGGTTTTGGAAAACGCTCTGTCATCTTTTCCTTCCCAGTTGGATAAACCGGAACCTGAATCTCATGATTAGGCCGCTTACGAGGCCGCAGAAGCAGCATTCGCCGTTTTTCTCTTTTTATATGGCCCGCTTCTATGGTGGCCTGCGGGATGGTCCCCACGGGACCGTGGAGAAATGATCGCTATGCTGAAATCATCAAATTCCGCCGTCTGAAGGATAGAATCCACAAACCGACGGATGGAAGGGTGCGGAAACGAGGAACAGTCCTGACCCGCAGGATCCTCTGTTCATGCGGCGTGCCGGGACAGACTGAAAAGCCGGAGAGTTTTAAAGACTCCCCCTTGCTTCCAGACGGTCCTGTTCCCGCCGCAGCTTCAGCAGTACAGAGCTTTCATCCACATCCACCATTTCCCAGGTAATGACTGTTCCACGGGGGATGTCCCGCAGCACACGGGTTTTCCGGTTTACCAGCCCTATGGGAAGCGCTCCGTCCCGGATGGCCTGCTGCCGGGTAAGGATTTTACCGTAGACGGTATATCCTCCGATTCCATCCAGATATTCTCCGGTCTTTAAGTCCCGCTTTGCCACCGCCGCAGTTTCGGCATAGGGGGCTCCGGGCGCCGGCAGGATAGATGCCTCCCGGTGCAGGATCATTTTAACGATACTCCTGGGGGTTTCCAGGCTGGTCAGGTGATAGGGACGGTACAAAAGATAATTGGGCCCCTCCCCCTGGGAAAGATATGCCAGCTCCCTCCGCAGTTCCGGTTTGTCAGTGGTATAAATCAGGTAAACGCCGGGCGCCACGCCATTGGTGTAATCCACCACTCCATAACGTTCCAGAATGCCGCCTTCCCGCCGCAGCCGGTACAGGTCCAACAAATCTCCCACCCCGCCGCTGGGGCCGTGGGCGCCGGGACAATCGGGCAGGAATCCGGTGGCGTTGGCCATGGCGGTCATCTCCACCATGGTTTTGGTCCCGTCCTGGAAGGAGGCCAGCATTCGTGGATTCATTCCCGCTTTGCGGGCCGCCTCCGCTGCAGTATCCGGAGTCGCCTCCACATTGAGCGGGTTATTTTTTCCCTTTCCCACCACCAGTGGCGTCATTCCCATGGACAGGGCAAAATCATACAGTTCCATCACGGCCGCCGGTTCATCTCCTGCCGATCCGGTATAAAGGACGCCTGCTTCCCGGGCCATCCTGGCCAGCAGCGGTCCTACCACCACGTCGCTTTCCACGTTCAGGGAAACCACATTTTTCCCTTCCTCAATGGCGTGGGAACAAATCCTGCCGCCGTCCTCCGGGGAGCCGGTCGCCTCTGCCACAACATCTATCCCGCCAAGCCGGGCAGGCAATGTGTCATCCTCACTGATCACCACCCGCCCCGATTCCAGTGCCGCTGCTGCCCGATCCGGATGCAGTGTTTCCACAATATCTACTGCCGGGACCCCCGCCTGCTCCAAAATATGTCTGGCGCGCCGGGGCTGGTGATCTACCAGCACACAGGGCCGGAAGCCGGGAAGCCCCAAGGTCTGGGTCAACAGCGCCCGGCCCATCTGCCCGATCCCGATGATCCCCAGCCGAACCGGACGTTTTTCTTCCAGGTATGCCAGCTCCCTGCTCATTCCATATTCCATTTTTCTTCTCCTTCCTGTGCTGCGGCAGACCATGCATCCGCCAGGGTGTGGCACCGAAAGACCCGGAATCCTTCCTTCCGCCGCAGCCGGAATGCCGCCGCATCCGCCTTTTCCCGGGAAGAAAAAATGCCAAATACCGCCGCGCCTGCGCCCGTCATGGAGGCTCCCTGCGCACCTGCAGACAGAAGAGCCTGCTTTGCCTCATCAATCAGATGCGGGCAGGGGGCTGCCGCCTCAAAATGGTTACATAATGCCCCGGAAACCGCGCAAGAATCCCCTGCAGCCAGACCATGAAGCAGTGGTTCCAAATCCATCAGCGGCGGCCGCTGGGTCCTGCTGTCCAGCCGCCGGTACATTTCCGGTGTGGAAAAAGCCGCAGGAGGCATCAACACCACCAGTTCCATGGGTGGTCCCACCGTCAGAGGCGTCAGCTTTTCCCCGATTCCCTGGGCCAAAGCAGGACGCCCCCCCAGACAAAACGGGACATCCGCCCCCAGCTGTTTTCCCAGGGCCGCCAGCTCTTTCGCCGAAACCGGCAGATCAAACAGCCGGACTACCCCCAGCAGCGCACCGGCACAATCACTGCTTCCCCCTCCCATACCGCTTTGGCAGGGGATCCTTTTATCCAGGTGGGCCCGTATACCGCCAGGCAGGCAAAATTCCCGTTCCAGCAGGCGGAACGCCCGCACCACATGGTTATCTTCACCCGCCAGTTCCGGAAGGGTGCAGGTAAAAAGGATGCCGCGCTCCCTGGTCCGCTCTATGGTCAGCCGGTCCCGCAGGCTGACGCTTTGCATCACCGTACGGACAAGATGATAGCCGTCCGGACGTTTGTCAAGGACCTCCATGGTAAAATTCACTTTGGCACAGGGATACAGGATCAGTGTTTTTCCTTCCTCCATTTATTCCACCTCCCAGGCTGTGGCAATGCAGAAAACACTGATCCCCTCCCCCCGGCCAAAATCGGTCAGTCCTTCTCCGGAGGTGGCCGTGATGCCCACTTCATCTTCCGGCAGCCCTGTCAGACCGCCTATGGCTTTGCGCATTTCGGGAATGCGCGGGCTGATGATGGGGCTGCGGCACTCAATGGTAAAGGAAAGGTGGGTCAATCTGCCATGAAGATACCGCATTGCTTCCCGGACATATGCACTGCTGTCTTTCTGTCCCGCGCTGCAGATAGCATCTGCTCTGGCTCCCAGAACATTTTCACAGGTAATGCCGGAGATGGCATTGCACAGGGCGTGGAGCACCACATCCCCATCGCTGTTGGCTGCAAGCCCCCGATGCTCCGGGAAAAGCACGCCTCCCAGGATCAGCGGTTTATTGCTTCCCGCCTCTTCAAACCGATGACTGTCCTGTCCGATGCCCGTCCGGGCCCTGCCGGAACCGCAGCCGCAAAGATTTAATGCGCGCCGATAATCCCCGGGGCCAGTAATTTTAAAGTTATCCGGGTCTCCCGGAACCACCCGCACCGGGAATCCTGCCCGTTCCATGACCATGCAGTCATCGGTCAGGGAGGCGTCTTCGGGATCCACTTTGGCATAAGCCTCCAGAAGTCTGGGCCTCCAAAAAGCCTGAGGGGATTGAATGAGCCAGGTCTCCCTCCGGGGGGTGGTATACAGCACATTCCTGCTTTCGTCGCAAACCTTGACGGTATCTACAGCCGGTAATCCCGCAGCAGCGCCTCCTGTCTCCAGCGCTGCTTCCAGGCATCGGGTAATCACCTCTCCGGTCAAAAACGGCCTGGCTCCATCGTGGGTCAGCACCAGATGGCAGTCCGCCCGGCGGATGCCCAGAAGAGCGGAGGCGCACCGGGTATTCCCTCCGGAGATGATTTCCAGGCGTTTTTTCCCGGCAAACAGGCTTCTGCAATCCTCCAGCCTGTCCTCCCGAACCACCAGAATCACACCATCCACCGCTGGGTAATCCAGCAAGGTTTCAACACTTCTGCACAGCAGTGGAACCCCATTCAATGGTTCATACAGCTTATCCCGTTTTCCATAGCGCTGGCTGCTTCCCGCCGCCAGTACCACCGCCTGCACCTTTTTTCCCCCCAGCATCGGCTCACTCCTTACGCGTATTATTTTGCAGCAACGAACCAACTGATTGTTTATTATACCATGCTTCCTGCCAGCAATTTGAAAACAGTTTGTCAACTTGTTGTGAAAATCCGTACACAGCTTCCTTTCCTTGACAAACTTCCCGATTTGTCTTTATACTGGTACCATCCGGCTCCGGGCAGCCATGGCATCGCCCGGGCCCCTTATCAGGGAGGTTACCACATGATGAATCAAACTCAGGACCAGCTTATACTGGTTGACCTGTATGACCATAAAATAGGAACCATCTCCAAGTCCGAGGCCCACTGCAAACCGCTGCTGCACCGGGCTTTCTCCGTTTTTCTTTTCCGGAAAGACGAAATGCTTCTCCAAAAACGGGCCCGTGACAAATATCATTCCGGCGGCCTTTGGACCAATGCCTGCTGTTCCCATCCACGGCCGGAAGAAGATCTGGCGGAGGCCGCACGGAATCGGACCATTCTGGAGGTGGGCGCCGACTGCCAGCTTCGGGAAGAGTTTTCTTTTGTTTACTGCCACCGGTTTCACGAAGCCTTATACGAATATGAATACGATCATGTTTTTACCGGCCGGTATGACGGGCCTCTCTGCCCCAATCCGGAAGAGGTGGAAGAACTGAGATGGGTCCCGTTTGCAGAACTGGAACAGTGGCTGTTGGAGCGCCCGCAGGATTTTTCCGTATGGTTTCTTACGGCTGCCCCCAAAGTTCTCTCCCTGCTCCGCAGCCGTCAGGAAAACTAAGCACAGCGCCCAACCGTCCAAGGCTGAGACCGCCAAAATCGAAGGGAGGACTGGTGTAATGTCGTATTCCTTTACGCTTAATAATGGGGTCTGTTTTCCGGCTGTGGGGTTCGGGACTTACCGGACTCAAGAAGGTGGTCCCCAGGTAATTGAAACAGCTGTCCGTTGCGGATACCGTTATTTCGATACTGCTTCCTATTATGGCAACGAAGAAATGGTGGGACGGGCTTTAAGCCAAAGCGGCCTTCCCCGGGATGAATTTTTTCTTGCCTCCAAGGTATGGAAAACGGAAATGAGCTTCCGCCAGACCCGGGAAGCTTTCTACGCTTCTCTCAACCGGCTGGGGACCGATTATCTGGATCTCTATCTCATCCACTGGCCCCGGCCTGACCTGACTTCCGACTGGAAACAGCTGGATCTGGATACCTGGAAGGTACTGGAGGAGTTGTACGCTGCCGGTAAGGTCCGGGCAATCGGCGTCAGCAACTTCCTTCCCCATCATCTGGAAAATATTCTGGAGCACTGTCAGGTGAAGCCGGCAGTCAATCAGGTGGAGCTGCATCCCGGTTACTGTCAGACGGCTGTAAGGGACCTGTGCAGGCAGCAAAATATTTTGGTGCAGGCCTGGAGCCCCATGGGCCGTGCCCGGCTTCTGGATGATCCCGTTATCTGCCGTCTGGCAGCCCAATACGGCGTATCCCCTGCTCAAATCTGTCTCCGGTTTCTCCTTCAGTTGGGGGTCATGCCTCTCCCAAAAGCTTCTTCAGAAGAACGGATGCGGCAAAACCTGGATCTTTTTTCCTTTTCTCTGGCTTCTTCCGACCTGAAGGCACTTCTGTCCATACCCTGCACCGGATGGTCCCACCTGGATCCGGATGCCGTCTGATCTGCCGCTATGTCCTTAAGTGTGTCAGAAAGTTTCGCCCTGCCGCCTGTATGTACAAAAACGCGCCCTGGAGCGGGTCTTTTTCCCAATCCAGAGCGCATTTTGTATTATAAGTGAGCGACCACCGGCTTTTCCGGCGGGTTCCCTGCAAAAAGTTTTCCCTTTAAGCACCGTGAGAAGAAGTTGCGACAGCCGGCTTCCAAGATGCGGCATGCCATGGCCCAAATGAGAGGCACCCCTTTATGGGCACCAGGGCAGCAATGCCAGAAGCGGATTTTGGGTGTCTTTCGGAAAAACTTCCGACAACCGCCCTTGCAAATCCAAGCCGCTCCTGAACCTGCAATCATAACTTACCGGTCAGGGGCAGCCACTGCCACTGGCCGAAGCACTTCCTGCTTTTGGGGATGGCAAGGATCAAACAATGGAAATTTCCTTTTTATAAGCCGACATGGAGGGTACCGCGAAGTAAAACCTAAGTCTTTTTAACGTGTTTATCGGTATAGTTCCCTTTTATGCTGCTGCAAAAAAGCTGCTAAAACATGGAACTGCCTATCCTGCCTTTCCGGACGTCTCCGGATACGGTTAGATCGCCTCTGGCTCCGGAGACGCTTGCATATCTTTCGGCGCATTTCCGGACACACGGCAGGAAGGAAAAAGGCCGCTGCTTCAGTACCCTTCCGCCCTGCGCTGCCGCCGCAGATCACGGCGGCGTTGTCCGGCTTCCCATTCCGCCCGTTCCATCTCGTTTTCCAAAACCAGACCCGGCACCTCTGTTGGGCAGCCTTTTTCATCCAGGGCCACCAGCACCAGATAAGCACGGTTCACCGGCCTGCGGATTCCGGACAGGGATTCCACATACGTATCTACCCGTACTTCCATGGAAGTATGCCCCACATGCGTCATCCGGCCCACCAGGACCAGGGTATCGTTGGGATAGGCTCCCTCCTTAAACTGGAGGTTATCCACAGCGGCGGTGATCACATTCCGCTCCGAATGGCGGCGCGCCACCACACCGGCCACCACATCGATCCATTCCATCAGGCGTCCGCCAAAAAGCCGCCCCGCTCCGTTAATGTGCTGCGGCATTACGATCTGGATCTGCTCCGTAAGGGAGTCGGATACATGCTTTGACTTTTGAATCATAAGATGCTTTTGCCTTCCTTTCCTGAAAATGACTCAAACAGCAAGCGCCCGGGCACAAGGGTGCCTGGGCGCGGCTTATGTCTTTCTGTTGGGCGGGGGAAGGAATCATTCTTCCTCTTCTTCCGGCTCGTCTTCCCAGTTATGCCAGACGTTCTGTACGTCGTCGTTATCCTCCAACAACTCCAGGAGACGGCTCATTTTGGTGGCAGCTTCCTCGTCGGCAATGGCGGTCATGGTAGAGGGGATATATTCCACCTGAGCGGAGCTGAGGGTGTACCCCTTTGCTTCCAGGCCTTCCCGCACTACCCGGATATCGTTGGGAGCAGTAAGGACCTCAATGGTCTCATCCTCATAATTGACGTCTTCCGCGCCAACGTCAAAGCAGTCCTCCAGAACCTTATCCTCGTCCAGCTTGTTATCGGGATTGTCTACCAGCACCACACCCCGCTGGGTAAACATGAAGGAAACACAGCCGGTCTGTCCCAGATTGCCGCCGCATTTGTCAAAGAAATGCCTCAGATCTCCGGCGGTACGGTTGCGGTTGTCGGTCAGAGCCTCTACAATTACCGCTACGCCAGAGGGGCCGTAGCCCTCATAGACCATCTCTTCATAGTTATTTTTATCTCCGTCACCGGCGGCCTTTTTAATGCAGCGGTCAATGTTGTCATTGGGCATATTGCAGGATTTGGCTTTGGCGATGGCATCCCGCAGCTTACCGTTGCTGGTGGGATCCGCTCCGCCCTCCTTGACAGCTACCGAGATTTCCCGGGCCACCTTGGTGAAAACCTTAGCCTTTTGCGCGTCGGAAGCGCCCTTTTTCCTCTTTATATTGTTCCATTTGGAGTGACCTGACATTCTCTTTTCGTCCTTTCTTCAATAAGCAATAACCTTAAAAATTTTACCACAAAACCCGCTGGGTTACAACCCCTGCGCCTTCTCTTTTTCAGTTTCCGGCCGGGGCAGAATCTGCTGTCCGGCAGACATCCACCCATCCCAGGCTCCCGGAACACTGTTCCAACTCGGGGATAGACAGGCAAATGGCGCTGTTGCTGCTGCCGCAGGCGGGATATACGGCAGAAAACCGCCGCAGGGAAACGTCCAAGTACACCTCTACGCCCGGATGCACAGCAAAGGGACAGACGCCCCCCACCTGGTGTCCAATACGCTGTTCCGCTTCTTCCGGCGGCAGCATTTTGGCTTTGACACCAAACTCTTCCTTAAACTTGCGGTTCTCGATCCTGGTGTCTCCCGCGGCCACTACCAGAATCACCCGGTCTCCCGCCATGAAGGAAAGAGTTTTGGCAATACGCTGCGGCTCGCATCCAAGAGCCTGGGCTGCCAGTTCCACGGTGGCGCTGGACTGGGAAAATTCCAGAATCCGGTCTGCCATTCCCATCTGTTCCAAATAACTCCGCACTTTCTCAATAGACATGATCGCCGCTCCTTCGTCTTGCCCCCATCATGGGGATTCCTCTTCTCCGCCTGCGCCGCCGCTGCGCAGGGAGGACATAAATTCTTCTGTAAGCATTCCTGATTCCCGCATGGAAGTGTAATCGTCCCCTGATACCACAATGTGGTCCAGCAGCCGCAGAGAAATAGGCCGGAGCGCATCGGAAAGCCGGATGGTAGTGAGGATGTCCTGCCGGGACGCAATCGCCAGGCCGTTGGGGTGGTTGTGGGCCAGAATCACTCCTGACGCATTGTGCCGAAGGGCGATCTCTACAATTTTCCGGGTGAGAATATTGACTGCGTCGGTGCTTCCCTCGCTGACAGGTCCCAGAAAAAGGACCCGCAGCTTGTTGTCCACGCACACCAGATACACCACCTCGGTGGTTTTCCCCACATACCGGGCCACCAGCTTCTGCGCGATGGCGTCCATAACATTTCCCGTGCCGCTCAGGTCGTTCTTCTCTTCCAGATACCGGCTGCAAATTGCAGGGATCAGCTTGAAAAGCACCGCCGTATGCTCCGAAATCCCCGGAACCCGGACCAGTTCCTCCACCGGGGCATCCAGCACTCCTGAAAGAGAACCAAACCGCTCCTCCAATGCGTGGGCGATTTCATTGGTATCCTGCCGGGGCAAGCCGTAATACAGCAGAAGTTCCAGCACATTATGGACCGGCAGGTCTTCCAGCCCCTGCTCCAGAAACCGTCGTTTGGCCCTCTGCCGGTGACCTTTATGGACATTCTCCATGGCTCTCTCCCCCGCTGCGCCATTCCCTGTTGTGAAAAAGAGGGCGCTTGTGCTATACTTTATTAGAATACTCACTTTGCGCCTTCCTGTCAATTCGGCGGCAGCCGTCCTGGGGGTGGAATGCAAAGCAGACCCATCCAGCTTTATTTTGCAAGAGGCCCTCCATATCAATGGTGCCGGCCTGTTAAGGAGAACGGAATGAAAAGATTGACCATCGGTCCCAACGACAGCGGACAACGGTTGGATAAATTTCTTACAAAAGCGGTACCTCTATTGCCCCAGAACCTTTTGTATAAATATATTCGGCTCAAACGCATCAAGGTGGACGGGAAACGCTGCCAGATCTCTCACCGGTTGGCCGTGGGAGAACAGGTGGAGCTGTATATCAGCGATGAATTTTTTGAGCCTGCCCGGGAGGAATTCCCTTTTCTGGCGGCCAAAGATGGTGTGGAGGTTGTCTACGAGGATCAGAACCTGCTTCTGGCGGATAAACCTGCGGGGCTGGTGGTCCATGAGGACGAATCGGGACAGCAGGATACCCTCATCAACCGTGTCCTGAAATATCTGTACCAAAAAGGGGAATACCGGCCTGAGGATGAAAATTCATTTGCCCCCGCTCTCTGTAACCGCATCGACCGCAATACCAGCGGCATCGTCATCTGTGCCAAAAACGCTGCCACGCTCCGGGTGATGAACCAGAAAATCAAAGACCGGGAAATTGACAAATACTACCGGTGCCTGGTATTTGGCCGTCCCCAGCCGGACCACGCTGTTCTACGAGCGTATATGGTCAAAGACGCGTCGGAAAATCAGGTGCGTGTTTACGACCGGGCTCTGCCTGGGGGCCGGACGATGATTACCGAATACACGGTCCTGGAGTCCAACGGCCGGTACAGCCTGCTGGAGGTCCGTCTGCACACCGGGCGCACCCATCAGATTCGGGCTCACATGGCCCATATCGGGCATCCTCTGCTGGGAGACACCAAATATGGGACCAACCGCCAGAATCAGGGACTTCCCTATCGGTATCAGGCGCTTTGCTCCTGGAAGCTGGTCTTTTCCTTTACCACCCCTGCTGATCATCTGGAGTACCTTCGGGGAAAGGCCGTTTCCCTTTCCCGGCTCCCTTTTTCTCTTCCCCGGTAACCGCCAGCTTGGGGGGCCTTTTGATGTGAACAAACCGGCTGCCGCCGTTATCTGGGTAAAAAGCTGGCAAAACACAGACCCATCCATGCTTTTGCAGGAAGGCGTGTTAGCGGTCATATGGAAGGCCTGCTCTTCCACCGCGGGGCAGGGCTTCCCGGCAGAAGCTGCCAGACAGAACCTCCCTCAAATTCTTCAGGCTCCTGACCTGTCAGAAGCCTGATTTTTGCATTTTGGCAGGATGCCGGTTTCCTTTTCAGGCACATCTCCCTCCTGCCTTTCAAACCAGGGCTGTTTTCCACAGCCGGACAGCTGAGCCGCTCCCAGGGATTTCCTTCCGGAAAGGATATAAATCTTACTTTTATATTAGGCGGCTTTTTCTTTCTTTTCCGGAATATTTCCGCCGCTTCAAAAGGTATTTACCGGTATGCCTGATTCCGGCGGTTGGCCGGAGAAAATCCCTGTTTGCTCGCATTGTTCGGAAATACGACAAATTATGTAAACGCCCCCTGCCAGCATAAACTTACTGTCGGCAGGGGGCGTTTTTTCTTGTGTCTAACTTCTGCAATCTCTGCGGGCTTTCCCAGGCTTCTGTATTCCAAAGTCTCAGGTAACCCAGCGGAAGGAGCAGGAAGCCTGCCTGGAGAAATTTTTCCGGGCATCATTTGACCTGCTTCGCAAAATTTTCAGGCATGATTTTTATATACCGCTTTCTCCGGGTCCTGTAAACTGGCAGCAGTGTTTTCGGTATCGTTACCTTACCCAAGCCGTCGCCCCGGATTGCTGAAAAATAAAGGTCATTTTTTCACTTTGGCCCGGGGCCGGCTGCTTCTGTAATACAAAGAACAGGGCATGATCTGGATCTTCCGGGAGGTCTGCCGGGCAACCGTCTGCAAAAAGTTTATAAGATTTTATGAAATCTTCCGCTGCATCCTTCTATCGGTATGCCAGTATACCACATTTCATTTCTGTGGACAGATCTTATGGAAAATCATGCTGCAGAAGGACTGCTTCAGGCAGAGTGGCCGGCAGCAGGCACCAACATTACCGTTTTTTACGGCTTCTGCTCTTGGGCTGTCGGGTCGGGGTCTCCTGCCGGGGAATCTGGGGCGTCTTTTCCCGGGCGTATACGTTGCGGACATCGTCGTGATAATCCATCCATAACTCTACATCTCCCAGAGAACTGAGAAAGGGCGTCAGCTTTTTATGACCAAAATTGCGCACATCAAAATCCGGATGCCTTTTCAGCAATAAAGTTCCCATATCCCCCAGAGTCAGCCATCCATCCTCGTCGGAATTCTCCCGCAGAATGGTCATAACTGAGGCATGAATAGTGTCCAGCGAGGTCATCTCCGGCTCTTCCCGAACCTCCTCCGTTACCTTTTCGGGAGAAGGCCGGGATGGCCTGCGTTTGGAATCTGCTTTGGTCTGGATCGGTTTTTCCTGACTCTTTTCGTTTTCCGCATCCTGGCGGACCAGAATATCCAAATATTTAAATTTATTGCAGGCGGCAATGAAGGCTTTGGGCGTTTTCCGTTCTCCCATACCTACCACGTCCATCCCCGACTCCCGCAGGCGGGCTGCCAGGCGGGTAAAGTCGCTGTCGCTGGTCACCAGGCAGAAGCCGTCCACATTGCCGGAATAGAGAATGTCCATAGCATCGATAATCATGGCCGCGTCGGTGGCATTTTTGCCGGTGGTATAGCCATACTGCTGAATGGGAATGATGGAATATTCCAAAAGCACATTCTTCCACGGCCCCAAAGCAGGCTTGGTCCAGTCTCCGTAGATCCTTTTATAGGTTGCCACCCCATCGCTGGAAATCTCGTCTAAAATCACTTTTACATATTTTTCAGAGATATTGTCCGCATCAATGAGTACGGCAAATCTGCGGTCTTCAGCCATTATCTTTCTCCTGTCCTTTATTTTCTGCAGTCACTTGACCGGATATTTTTCATTCTTTCAATAATCAGTTTTATTATAACCGCTTTTGCCTGCCATTGCCAGAAAAATTTCCAGACTGTCCTTTTACAATTAAAGTGTGAATCTTTGCTTTATGCAAGGCCCAAAACCATTTATCGTACTACGCAGTCTTTCCAATTTTGATGTGCAGATAAGCCCACGCACTGTACAAAAAGCTTTAAGGGAACCATAAAAGCAAAGATCTGTTTTAAGCACCACGGAAAATGCTGCATTTTTTTGTGGGGGACAGCCTGAGAATTGGCACCAGCCACAAACGATGGCATTCCAGCTGGGAGAGTCTCATATTTCATTGGCATGGACCTTCTGATTTTTCTCTGCCGCGGGCCTGGCGAAAGGATATTTCTTTGACTGTAATGCCTCTTCAGTTTTAAGGAGCAAAAAAGTTCAGAGAATGAATAAGGATTTTTCTTCTCTGCCTTGCGGTGGAAGAGCAAAAGCTTTATAATAAAAATCTGCCGTATATTTCCTCTTAAAATCCTCTTACTTGGATAACTGCCGGCTTAGCCGGAGAACGGAATCGATTTGTAAAAATTGTATGCCGGTATGTGCTCTAAGTTCTGTTTTCCCTCTGTAAAGAGGCTGCAGCAGCTTACGGTGAGCTTCCATCGCTGTCAGACTGCCGTTGTTGGCACATTTTGTCCGCCCTCCCGGCAAAGGATGTTTGCGGAAATCTCCACTATACGACAATTTTCTTATTTGATAAAACCGGGAAGCAATGGCTTCCTTTTAAGCCTAATTGGTCCAAGGAGGCGATATTCATGGATCTTCAGGAATATATTCCTTTTTGGAAGCAGCTCCGGCCGGAGCAGCAGCAGCGTTTGCTGGATTCTGCCATCCTTCGGGAATTGCCGCCGGGTGCTGTGGTTCATAGCGGATCGGAGGACTGTGTGGGACTTCTGATCATAATCAGCGGCCAGCTGCGGGCCTTTACCTTGTCGGATGAAGGACGGGAAATTACTTTGTACCGCCTGTTGGACCGGGATTTTTGTCTATTCTCCGCCTCTTGTATGCTGCGCAGCATTCAGTTTGATATCATCATTACTGCGGAGCGCGCTACACAAGCCATCCAAATCCCTGTAGCAGTTTATCAGGCTTTGATGGAGGAGTCTGCCGCGGTGGCCAACTACACCAGTGAAGTCATGGCGGCCCGGTTCTCCGACGTAATGTGGCTTCTGGATCAGGTGCTGTACAAACGCCTTGATTCCCGGCTGGCCGCCTTTTTGCTGGAAGAATCGGAGTTGGAAGGCTCTTCCCGGCTGTATCTTACCCACGATGTGATTGCCCGACATCTTGGCAGCGCCCGGGAGGTGGTGACCCGGATGCTCAAATACTTCCAGCAGGAGGGTTTGGTAACCTTGTTCCGGGGCGGCGTTTCTCTGGATGATCCTTCCCGACTTACCGCCATGGCCCAAAGCAGCCTTCGCTGATCTAAGGAAATTTTTTCAATGTGATTTTGTCACGGTAATTCTTTGGAATCTGGTGTATCCTAAAGACACCAGATCACCCATTGCAATTGATATACATGAAAGGAGAAATCATAATGTCTGTTATCGCCCTCAATAAAAACAATTTTCAGCAGGAGGTCCTCTCCTCTTCTCAGCCCGTATTGGTTGATTTCTGGGCTCCCTGGTGCGGCCCCTGCCGGATGTTCGCTCCCATTGTGGATCAGGTAGCGGAGGAAAACGCCGGATCCGTCAAGGTGTGCAAAATCAACATCGACGAGGAACCGGAACTGGCTTCCCAGTACGGCGTCATGAGCATTCCCACTCTGGTTCTCTTCAAAAATGGCAAGCCTGCTGCTTCTTCTGTGGGTGTCCAGCCCAAGAGCTCTGTGGAGGAAATGATCAGAAAATAATTTCTTCCTGCTAAAATCTTTCGTTTTCAGAGGGGCTGTTTCAAAATAGCCCGCCAAAATCCAATACACAAACCCGGGGCCTTTTTAAGTGATTGCAGCACAAGAAGTCCCCGGGTTTGTGTGTACGCAGAAGAATCGTCGCAAAACGGGTCCGACAATTGCTGCTGCCTTTCTTTTGCAGCATACCGGATTGCTCTCTCTGCACATCTGTTTCATTCCGTATCTCTTGCCCAGGAAAAGCAAACGCCGTATAATGAAATGGCAATACCTGAAAACGGGACTTCCCGGGGAGGCCACCTGTATGTATATTGCTGACCTGCACATTCATTCCAAATATTCCCGTGCTACCAGCCGGGACGGCGACGCGCCGCATCTGGACCTTTGGGCCCGCCGCAAAGGGATCTCACTGATTGGAACCGGAGATTTCACCCATCCAGCCTGGCGGGAAGAACTGAAAGCGCAGCTTGTTCCCGCCGAAGACGGGCTGTATACCCTGGCGCCCGAGCTGGCTCTTCCCGCTCCTCCGGGAGCGGAATCGTTGCAGCCGCGGTTTGTGGTTTCGGGAGAAATCAGCTGTATCTATAAAAAAAATGGACGCACCCGCAAGGTGCATCACCTGATCCTGCTTCCCGGATTGGAAGAAGCTGAAACTCTCGCCAGACGTCTGGAAGTGATTGGGAATATCCATTCAGACGGCCGCCCCATTCTGGGGTTGGACAGCCGGGACTTACTGGAAATCACCCTGGAGTCCTGCCCGGAAGCGATTTTTATTCCGGCGCATATCTGGACCCCGCATTTCTCCCTGTTTGGCGCTTTTTCCGGGTTTGATTCCATTGAGGAGTGCTTCGAAGATCTGACTCCCCACATCCACGCCCTGGAAACCGGCCTTTCTTCCGATCCGCCTATGAACTGGCAGGTTTCCGCTCTGGATCCCTTTTTGCTGGTGTCCAATTCCGACGCCCATTCCCCCGCGCGGCTGGGGCGTGAAGCCAACCTGTTGGATGGAGAGCTTTCCTATACCGGCCTGGCAAAGGCCCTGAATACCGGAGATGGATTTGCCGGAACTCTGGAATTTTTCCCTGAAGAGGGGAAGTATCATTTGGATGGACACCGAAACTGCGGCGTCTGTCTTTCCCCGGAGGAGGCCGCCAAAATGGGCGGCATCTGCCCGGTTTGCGGCAAAAAGCTTACCATTGGCGTTTTGCACCGGGTCCTGGAACTGGCTGACAGGCCGTCTGGTTTTGTCCGTCCCAACCACTTGCCATTCCAAAGTCTGGCCCCGCTTCCAGAGGTCATTGCTGCTTCCGCCGGCTTTTCGGTGGGGAGCGTTAAGACTTCTTCCCTGTTTGAAACTTTACTGAACAGCCTGGGGCCTGAGTTTTATATTCTCCGGGAAGCACCTCTGGATGAAATCACCCGGATCGCCGGACCACTGGTTGCAGAAGGGATCCGTCGCATGCGCTTAGGACAGGTAAGCCGCAAGGGTGGGTATGACGGAGAATATGGCACAATTTCTTTGTTTGCTGAGGGCGAGCGTTCCCTGTTAAGCGGACAGGTGTCGCTTTTCGGTATGGCCGAGGCGGCTTCTGTACCTAAAAAATCCAAGCGTCCCTCCAGCTCCGGCAACATTTCCTCCTCTCAGCCCTCTTCAACCTCCGTTTCCAGTTCCCCTTCTGTCCCTAAGCCGCAGTTCAATCAGGAACAATGGGAAGCCATATCTGCCCCGGAGCAAGCAGTGGCAGTGATTGCCGGTCCCGGTACAGGCAAAACCATGACACTGGTTTCCCGGATTGCATATCTGGTGGAGGAACGGGGCGTACGTCCCCCTCAAATCACCGCCGTCACCTTTACTAACCAAGCCGCCGCTGAAATGCGGCAGCGCCTGGAAAAACGTTTGGGCGGAGCCGGCGCTGTAAAGGGTCTTTCCATCGGCACCTTCCATTCCCTTTGTTTGAAATTTTTGGGAGAAGTCTCTGTCATCACCCAGTATGACGCTTTGGACCTGGCTGCTCAAGTGATTGACGAGCAAAAACTGTCATGTTCTGCACAGCAGCTTTTACAGCGGGTTTCTCAAGTGAAAAGTAAAATAACTTGTCAGTATTTAGACGACTTTTCAAATGCTGTAGAGGACTACTGCCAACGTTTGAAACGCCTGGGTGCCATGGATTTTGACGATTTACTCCTGAGCG
The DNA here is from genome assembly GCA_949285935.1 of uncultured Oscillospiraceae bacterium. Taxonomy (GTDB): domain Bacteria; phylum Bacillota; class Clostridia; order Oscillospirales; family Ruminococcaceae; genus Angelakisella. The sequence continues at coordinate 22,818 of CASEAH010000110.1, read as the reverse complement.
CCCTTCAAAATGATTTTTCCCGCCGCCGCTGTTTTGATTATTTGCTGGTGGACGAATTTCAGGATATTGATGATTTGCAGTACCGCCTGGTCTGCCAATGGAGTCGGGAGCATTTGTTTGTGATCGGCGATCCGGATCAGGCCATCTATGGTTTTCGTGGCGCCCGCAGCGATTGCTTTGCCCGATTGGCTGAGGATTTCCCTGACCTGCGCACCATCCGCCTTTTGCATAATTACCGTTCTACCCCTCAAATTCTGGATTGCGCGCTGCCGGTGATTTCCGCCAATCCCGGTGGCAACCGCTCGCTGCGCCCGTCTCGGTCCGCAGGAGTACCGGTACGGCTGGTAACAGCGAAAAGTGATTTTGCTGAAAGTTCTTATATAGCGGAAGAAATCCGGCGAATGACCGGCGGCATGGATTTGTTGGAAACACAGAAGGCCGGTCCTCACAGCCAGACTATCCGGGCCTTCTCCGACATGGCCGTTCTGTGCCGTACCCACCGCCAGTTGGAGCGGATCGAAAAGTCTCTTCGTCAGGCAGACATTCCCTGCGTCGTCTGCGGTCGGGATGATTTTTTGATGGACCAGGAAGTTCGGGGCGTATTGGGATTCTTTCGCTGGCTCTTTACCCCTGGGGACAGAGCCTCCCTTTCTGTATGCCTCAAGCTTCTTTGGGATTGCCCGGCCGATCTGATTCCGCTTGCCGGAGAAGCAGCCCTGCTGGACGCCTCTTCCCTGCGGGAGCGGTTTGGAGACGGCCCGCTGGCTCTTTGGGCAGCCCGGGCAGAGGAGTTCTCCTCCCGAAAAAAAGAAGCTCCCGGAAAACTGCTGGACCGGTGGGTGGGTGGCAAACCCTCTTCCCCTGCGATGGAACGTTTGCGGGGAATGGCTGCCTTCTATCGGGATATGCCGGCTTTTCTTGACGGGCTGCTCCTGGGCGAGGAGGGGGACCTTCGCCGGGTGTCGGGAACCGCTTATTCCTCCGGTGCTGTTACATTATCCACCCTTCACGGGGCCAAAGGGCTGGAGTTCCCGGTGGTCTTTCTGGCCGGGCTCCGGCAGGGAGTGCTTCCTCTGGAATCCTCACGGGGCCCCGCCGACCCGCAGGAGGAGCGAAGGCTGTTTTTTGTGGGGATCACCCGCACCCGGGAAGAACTAATTCTCCTTGCCACCCCTCCCTTCTCTTCTTTTTTGGAACAGCTTCCGGAGGAGGTTGTAACCAGCACCGCCCCAACTCCTCATTTCTCCCCTCGCAGTCAGCAACTCTCTCTGTTTTGATCCGGTATTGAAAACATGGATTCCCACGGTATTTTGATAAGGCAGACTAAGCTTCCCAAATGAAAAGTGGGCAAGATTTGTTGATCTCTGGTAAAATGAAGTTGCGGCCCCACCATTCTGAAAGGAGACAGCACGCTGCTGACATTTTCCTCCCAATCGGAAGAAATACAAATAAATAAACGCCAGGAAAACTGTCAGTCATGCAGTCTTCCTGGCGTTTGCGCTTTGCGGCTGCCGTTAGGCCCGCGTGCGTCAATCCCCTATATGGGAGTCTCCATAGAATCAGAGGGTCAGCTGCTCACCTGAATCGGTATCCCGTACCAAGGCCCCTGCAGCCGGCAGGTTTTTGGTGCGCAGCCGGTGGGAGTTTTCAATCATTCCCTCCTGCCATGGCTTTCCGGAAATCATCCGAACCCCTTTTTTCAGAGTCATCACCTGAACGCCCATGGTATCCCGGGTGGTTTTTGCGGGTACCATGGCTGTATTGACGATCAGCATCCGGGACGCGGAGGTAGCAAACAGGTACTCGCCATCCTCCGGCAAGCAAGAGATATACACCAGAGGAGATTTGGCATAATAGGCGCCCATCAGCTTGCGCCGCCTGGTTTTGGTTTCATAGGAACTCAGTTCCACCTTGGCAGCCTTCCCGTTCTCAAAGGCAAAGAGCATCCAACCCTTGTAGTCGTTGGTAACAGCCATATAAATCGGAAGCTCCCCCGGGTCCATTCCCAGCTTGGTAGGCAGATAGTCCCCCAGCACACTGGCCTTGGTGTCATCAAACTCGCTGCAGCGGCTCTTATAGACCTGGGCTTTGTCGGTAAAGAACAGCAGCTCACTGCTGTTAAGGGCATCCACTTCCTGGAGGATGTGGTCTCCTTCTTTCAGCTTGTGTTCGCCGCTCATCCGCAGGGATTGAGGGGTGATTTTTTTGAAATATCCCTCCGCTGTAAAGAAGAGACGGACCGGGTAACTGGGGACTTCCTCTTCTTCCTCCACATTTTCCTCTTCGGAAGCATAGACCAGCTGGGTGCGGCGGGGCTCTCCGAATTCCCGGATCACCTGCTTCAGCTGGCTGATGATGATGGCATCCACTTTTTTGGGGCTCTGGAGGATGCTTTCCATCTCCTCAATCTCCCGGCCCAAGGCGTCGATCTCTTCGGTACGCTTGAGAATATATTCCCGGTTCAGGTGGCGCAGCCGGATCTCCGCTACAAATTCAGCCTGGGTCTGATCGATGCCAAAGCCGATCATAAGATTGGGCACCACTTCCCGTTCTTCCTCTGTTTCCCGTACGATCCGGACCGCCTTGTCTATATCCAGCAGGATTTTCTTGAGGCCCTTCAGGAGGTGCAGTTTTTCCTTCTTTTTCTGGAGATCATAATAGATCCCCCTGCGTACACATTCCCGCCGGAAGGCAGACCATTCCTCCAGCAGTTCGCCTACTCCCAGCACTCGGGGGGTGCCTCCGATGAGGACATTAAAGTTGCAGGAAAAGCTGTCCTCCAGAGGAGTGGAACGGAACAACCGCTGCATCAGCTTATCCGGGTCGGTTCCCCGCTTCAGGTCCATGGTCAGCTTCAATCCGGACAGATCCGTCTCATCCCGAATATCCGCAATTTCCCGGACCTTGCCGCTTTTGACCAGCTCCACCACCTTGTCCATAATGGCTTCCACCGTGGTGGTGGGAGGGATCTGGGTAACATCGATGCAGTTGCCGGCTTTGTCATAACTCCAGACGGCCCGCACCCGCACCGAACCTCTTCCGGTCCGGTAGATCTTCTCCAGCTCTTCCTCATTGTAAACCAGCTGTCCGCCTCCGGCGAAATCAGGGGCTTTCAGGGTATCCAGGATCCGGCAGCCGGGATCTTTGAGCCAGGCAATGGCCGTCTCACAGACCTCCGCCAGGTTGAAGGAAGCAATATTGCTGGCCATACCCACAGCGATGCCGGTATTGGAGTTGACCAGAATGGAGGGGAAGGTAACCGGGAGCAGGGTGGGCTCCTGCATGGTATTGTCGTAGTTGTCCACAAAGTCCACGGTTTCCTTGTCAATATCGGCAAAAAGTTGGGTGCAGATTTTCTCCAGCTTTACTTCGGTATACCGGGAGGCGGCATAGGCCATATCCCGGGAATAGGCTTTGCCGAAGTTGCCCTTACTGTCCACATAGGGAACGATCAGGGCGCCGTAACCCCGGGAGAGGCGGACCATGGTCTCATAAATGGCTGCGTCGCCATGAGGATTGAGGCGCATGGTCTGCCCCACCACGTTGGCCGACTTGATCTTGCCCCCTGAAAGCAGGCCCATGCGGTACATGGTGTACAGGATCTTGCGGTGGGAGGGCTTGAATCCGTCGATCTCCGGGATGGCCCGGGAGATGATCACGCTCATGGCGTAGGGCATATAGTTTTGGCGCAGCGTATCCACAATGGGCTGCTGCACCACCAGGCCGGCATTTTCAATATGCCCGCCCGGAACAGTGCGATGGTTGACTTTTGGTTCCTTCTTCTTGGCCAATCTTACTGCGCTCCTTTATTCAGCATCCGATGCGGGAGCCATGCGTGCGGTGCACAGAGCCAGATGCAGGGCATGGGAAGCCGCCAGATAGCGCACCACCTCCCGGGTATCCTGGGGGCGACGGTGCAGCTGCAGGGGCAGTACTTCCCGGTGCCAGGCGCTGTCCACAGCCACATATACTTCGCCTACCTCCCGGCCGTCTGCCGCTTCAGGGCCGGCGTTTCCCGTAACCGCCACAGCCAGATCCGCTCCGGAGGCCTTCCGGGCTCCGGCAGCCATTTCTGCGGCGACCTCCGCCGAAATAGCCGTATGCTCCGCCAGTGTCCCGGCAGAAACACCCAGCAGCTTCTGCTTCATTTCATTGGTATAGGTGACCAGACCGCACAGCAGCGCCGCAGATGCGCCGGGGACATCAGTGATCCGCTTGGCCACATAGCCGCCAGTGCAGCTCTCCGCAGTGGCAATGGTGAGACCCCGCTTCTTCAGTTCCCACACCAGCGCCGTCTGGAGGTCTCCCACATCTTCGCCGTACAGGTATTCTCCAACTGCTTCCTGGATCTTGGCCACTGCGGGATCCAACAGGGCTGCCGGGTCCTGCTCCTCAGTGACCCGGGCGGTGACCCGGAGCATTACTTCCCCAATTTTGGCATAAGGGGCCACGGTGGGATTCTGGCTTTCAATCATCATCTGATGAAGCCGGTCTTCCAATGCTGATTCTCCGATCCCAAAGAAGTACAGGTTCCGGGATACCAGCCGGAAGCCGCTCTCCTTGTGGAGGAAGGGCATTACCTCATTTTTCAGCATAGGCTCCATTTCCTGGGGCGGTCCGGGCATCATAATGGCAGTCTTGCCTTTTCCTTCGATGGCGCACCCGGGCGCGGTGCCGTGGGCATTATAAAATACCGTACAGCCCTTGGGCAGCATGGCCTGCTTCTTGTTGTTTTCGGTCATGGTGATGCCCCGGGCCCGGAAGAATTCTTCCACCCCCCGCAGGCTTGCCTCATGCATTTCCAGAGGAAGGCCAAACCACTGGGCGATCACTTCCTTGGTAAGGTCGTCATAGGTGGGCCCCAGGCCGCCGGTGGTAACGACGATATCCGACCGGGAAAAGGCCAGATCCAAAGCATCCTTAAGACGCTGGGGGTTGTCTCCCACCACCGTCTGATGATACATATTGATGCCGGCCGCCGCCAGCTCCTTGGCAATTACTGCGGCATTGGTATTTACAATGTCTCCCATGAGGATCTCGGTGCCGATGCACAAAATTTCAGCTGTGCGCTGTTCCATGCTGCAAACCTTCCTTTCGTCTTTTCTGTGGGGGATGCTATTCCGTCAAATCAGACTGTTCAGCTGATATCTGCCAGTTCCAGATAGCTGCCGCCGTATTCTGCAATGTACTCTTTCCGCCCTGTCAGATTGTCTCCCAGCAGCAATTCAAATACTTCTGCTGTCTCCTGAGCGGCGGCAGGCGTTACCTTGATGAGACGCCGGGTCTCGGGATTCATGGTAGTGAGCCACATCATTTCCGGTTCATTTTCGCCCAGTCCCTTGGATCTCTGGAGGGTATATTTTTTCTTCTCCGTGTCCAGCTCCCGGCAGATTTTCTGCTTTTCCTGCTGGTCATAGGCAAAATAGGTTTCATCTTTTGTATTGATCTCATACAGCGGGGATTCGGCGATATAGACGTATCCCTCCTGAATGAGGGTGGGGGTAAGCCGGTACAGCATGGTGAGGATCAGGGTCCGAATCTGGAACCCGTCCACGTCCGCATCGGTGCAGATGACCACCTTGCTCCAGCGAAGGTTGTTCAGGTCAAAGGAATTCAGTTCCTTATTGGCCTTGGAGGAGACCTCTACTCCGCATCCCAGCACCTTAAGGACGTCCACAATGATATCATTTTTAAAGATTTTATCGTAGTCGGCCTTGAGGCAATTGAGGATCTTCCCCCGTACCGGCATAATAGCCTGGTACTCCGAGTCCCGTCCCAGTTTGCAGGAGCCCAGGGCTGAATCGCCCTCCACAATGTAAATCTCCCGCCGGGAGACATCTTTGCTTCGGCAGTCCACAAACTTCTGGACCCGGTTGGTCATATCCAGTGTGCCGGAAAGCTTCTTTTTCAGGTTCAGGCGAGTTTTTTCCGCATTTTCCCTGCTGCGCTTATTTACCAATACCTGTTCGGCAATACGGGCAGCGTCATCCGGATTTTCAATAAAGTAAACCTCCAGCTGATGCCGCAAAAAATCTGCCATACACTCATAAATAAATTTGTTGGTTATGGATTTCTTGGTTTGGTTCTCATAAGAGGTCTGGGTGGAAAAGCTGGAGGAGATCAGCAGCAGGCAATCCTCCACATCCTGATAGCTGATCTTGGACTCATTTTTCAGATACTTTCCATTCTGCTTGAGCCAGGCGTCGATCTGTCCCACCGTGGCCACCTTTACCGCCCGCTCGGGGCTGCCGCCGTGCTCCAGATAACTGGAATTGTGGTAGTACTCCGTCAGGCTCACCTTATTGGAAAAACAGAGGGCCACATTCAGTTTTACCCGATAATCAGGTTTGTCCTCTCTGTCCCTGCCTTCCCGCTCTGCGGTCCAGAACTGTACCGGGGTCAGAGCGCCGGAGCCCGCCAGTTCTTCCGCATAATCCTTGATGCCCTGCTGGTAATAGTACTCTGTCTCGGAAAAGGCGCCTCCTGTTTCCTCTACCCGCAATAGGAACCGGACACCGGGGTTGACTACGGCCTGCCGCTTCAACACATCGGTGTAATACTCCACCGGCACATCAATATCGGTAAAAACCTCCAAATCAGGCAGCCAGCGGATCCGGGTGCCGGTGTGCTTTCCTCTTACAGCCGCTTTTTGAAGGCCGCCGATATTCTCGCCTTTTTCAAAATGGAGGTTATACCGGAATCCGTCCCGGATAATCTCCACATCCATATATCGGGAAGCGTACTGGGTTGCACAGGAGCCCAGGCCATTAAGTCCCAGGGAAAACTCATAGTTGTCCCCGCCCCCGCCATATTTGCCTCCCGCATACAGTTCGCAAAACACCAGTTCCCAGTTGTACCGTTCTTCCTTGGGGTTATAATCTACCGGGCAGCCCCGGCCAAAATCCTGTACCTCTACCGAGTGGTCCAGAAACCGGGTGACAATGATCCGGTCGCCATGCCCTTCCCGCGCTTCGTCAATGGCATTGGAAAGAATCTCAAAAATAGAATGCTGGCACCCCTCCAGACCATCCGAGCCAAAAATGACGCCGGGACGTTTGCGCACCCGGTCGGCTCCCTTGAGGGAAGAAATACTTTCGTTATCATAAATGTTCTGCTTCGATTTTGCCATATGTTCCTCCATCTGCATGGATTCACCTCAGCCGGCATTGGAATCCGGCCATAAAGTTCCATAATAAATTATCCCTTGATTCCACAAGTTTGTCAAGGTTGGTTTTCCTCTCTCCGCATCCTGATATTTTCCGGCGAAGTCCAGTCCCGCGCAGCCGCTGCTTTTCCCACGTAGATTTCCGGTTTGGTGCTTGTCCCGGTTATATTGGTACGGTACGCACCGGCAAAACCAGATGGAGAGTTTACTTTTTGATTGATCCGGACCTTTCGCGACAATACGCCTCAACAGCCCTGACCCATCGACAAATTGATTGGAAAAAAGTCTGTTTTTCTTTGTGCCAGTCGCAGAATTTTTTGCCGGATTCCGGTGCGGCCTATAAAATCTTCCCTTACTAAAAGTAGGATGAAGCTGAATGCCGGACTTTTCCCGCACAGCAGCCCCCCATCATATGGAATGAGTGGTTCCTCAATGGTCTTTCCAGCATCGATACGGCATTTGCGCTTTGAAATTTCAATCAGTATCATTCTCCTGCCAAGCAAAACATAGCAGTGACTCTTTATAAAAGAAAATTCCAGCCACACCTGTCCCACTTATTTTACCCGTTTTCCAGTTCTCATAATGGGATGATCATCGTTCTGTCAGCAGCTTTTGGCCCTCGGAAAACCTTCTGCCCACTTATTACCTCCTATGCTTCCAGCCGAAGCTTTGTCAGAAGGCTCCTCCCACCGCCAAAATTTTTTGTACGAAAAATGAGTCCCAGAAACCGTAACCGGTTCCGGGACTCTGGGGTTGGAGGCGCCACCCGGATTTGAACCGGGGGTGAAGGTTTTGCAGACCTCTGCCTTACCACTTGGCTATGGCGCCAAATTTGGAGCGGATTACGAGGCTCGAACTCGCTACCTCCACCTTGGCAAGGTGGCGCTCTACCAGATGAGCTAAACCCGCATATGAAGCCGCTTGCGCGGCGGAAAAACAATGGCGACCCGAATGGGGCTCGAACCCACGACCTCTAGCGTGACAGGCTAGCGTTCTAACCAGCTGAACTACCGGGCCAAATTTGGTGGGAACAACAGGGCTCGAACCTGTGACCCTCTGCTTGTAAGGCAGATGCTCTCCCAGCTGAGCTATGCTCCCACACTGCTCGACCGCTGATTTCAGTGCGCATCTGCCATCAGCGACGAGCATTATTATACTAAATATTTACGTCTTTGTCAACAGGTTTATTACGGAATTAAAGAAATAATTTCTTCCCTGGAAAATCGGTATTTTTTGTTGCAAAAATGGCAGCATACTTCGGCTTTCCCATCTTCTTCTGCCATCTTGCGCAGTTCTGCACCGCCCAAAGAAACCAGTGCCTTTTCCACCCGCGCCCGGGTACAGTCGCAGCGATATTCCACTGTACGCTGGTCCAGGATCTCCGGCTCCATCCCTGCCAAAGCCAGTTGGGCCAACTCTGTGGCGGTGGTGCCCTGGCTCAGCAGTGTGGAAACCGGCGGCATCCGGCGGACATTTTCTTCCAGGGCGTCTATATCCTCTTCAGAAGCCCCCGGCAGCAGCTGAAGGATATACCCTCCGGCGGCTTTCACTGTCAGATCCGGGTTTACCAGAACGCCCAGCCCACAGGCTGTGGGAATCTGTTCGCTGACCGCAAAATAGCTGGTAATATCCTCGGCAATTTCTCCTGATACCAGAGGGGTCAGCCCCACATAGGGCTCTTTCATCCCCACATCCCGGATCACATAAAGATTGCCCTCCTTGCCCACAGCGCCGGACACATCCAGCTTCCCATAGGCATTCAGCGGCAATTCCACCACAGGATTCATCACATAGCCTTTGACATTGCCCCTGGCGTCCGACACCGCAATCAGGGATCCGGCGGGACCGTCCGCCGCAATGCGCAGCGTCACCGACTGTTCTTCTCCCTTAAGCATGGCTCCCATCATGGAGGCCGCCGTCATCAGCCTGCCCAGGGCGGCCGTCACCACCGCGCTGGTATGGTGGATACTTTCCGCCCGGGCCACCATATCGGTGGAATCCAGGGCATAGCAAACAGCATTTCCGGTTTTTCCAATGGCCCGTACAAATTCTCCCATGTACCAGTGACACTCCATCCTGCGCCTCAGTCCCTGGGACCGACGCTTATTTTCTGCGGGTCACATACACCACCCGCTGCTCTTCCGGGGCGGGCGGCTCCTGCCGGTAATCTCCCAGGACTTCCAGCACCTCAAAGCCCGCTTCTTCCGCCATCCGGATCATTTCCTCCGTACTGTAGCAGTACTCCCGGAACTCCTCCCCAAAGCGGCGGTAAAGGCCCTTTCCCTGGCTTACAAAAAAATCCAGCCTTACACCCACGCTGTCGTCCTCGGGATCGTAGTCATTCTGCCAGACGCAGCAAAAGTCCTTTTCTTCGTATACAAAGGCGTTATCCGCCAGAACCTGCCGGTGCTTATAGGGAGTATTGGCGTCAAAAATAAACAGCCCGTCCGGCTCCGTAAACAGGGCCACCCGCCGGAATACTTCCCGGAGGTTCTCCTTCCCTTCCACATGGTTGAGGCTGTCCAGCATACACACCGAAAGCTCCACTGTGCCATACAGATCCAATTCTTCCATGTCCTGACACAGATACAGGATAGACGGCGAGACCCCTGCACTTTTTTCTGCGGCCCGGGCCAGCATTTCCGGGGAACCGTCCACGGCGATCACTTCCCTGCCCCGGCGGGCCAGCTCCAGCGACAGGGAGCCTGTGCCGCACGCCAAATCAAGGACAAGCTGGCACTTGTCCTTGAAGCGAGCAGCTGTATTCAGCAAAAAATCCGCTTTGGCTCCGTAATCCACATCCCCGGTAAGGGCGTCGTAGAACCGGGCAAAAGCCTCATTATATCCGGCCATCTTCTTTGTCCAACCGTTCAAAGACGACGCTGTACCCATCGGCCCCGTAATTGAGGGAGCGGTTGACACGGCTGATGGTAGCGGTGCTGGCTCCCGTTGCCTGCACAATATCGCTGTATACCTTATGTTCGCTGAGCATCTTTGCCACCAGCAGGCGCTGGGACAATGCCTTCAGCTCCGGCACTGTGCACAGGTCGTCAAAGAAATTGTAGCATTCCTCCATGGTTTGGAGAGACAATATGGCGCGAAACAGGTATTCCACATTACATTCTTTCAGTTTAGAATTCATAACAGGCACCTCGACTTTTTTCTCATCAACAGTTTAACATTTTATTGCGTAAAAGTAAAGATGGGCACCATAGAATTTTATTTACCGGAATGTAGAATTTGTACGTCAATCAAGGTCATTTTTCACCAAATCGTCCATAGTTTCACGTCTTACGATCAGGCGGTCCTTGCCGTCCTCCCCGATCAGAACCACCGGGGGCTTGGGATTGCGGTTATAGTTGGAGGCCATGGAATAATTGTAGGCTCCGGTGGCCAGCACCGCCAGTATGTCTCCTGGCTGCACCTGCTGCAGCGCAACGTTCTCCCCCAAAAGGTCTCCGGTTTCACAGCATTTTCCCGCCACGGTAACGGTACAGGTTTTAGGCTGTCCTGCCTTCCCCGCCGCTACAAAGCAGTAATCGGACTTGTACAAAGCATACCGGGGATTGTCGCACATTCCTCCATCCACCGACACATACGTGCGGATTCCGGGGATTTTCTTCACCTCACCCACCTGATAGAGGGTGATCCCGGCGGAGCCTACCACAGACCGTCCCGGTTCAATAATGATGAAAGGGGTTGCCAGACCGGTTTGGGCACAGCTTTCCGCTACGGCGGCGGATACCTGCTGCATATACCGGTCATACTCCACCGGATCGTTCTCCGGAATATACTTGATGCCGAAGCCTCCCCCCAGATTCAATTCCCGCAGTTCCACACCGGCTTCTGCCTTAATTTGGGCCATAAAGCCAATCATTACCTGGGCTGCCAGAACAAAGGGATGGATGTCAAAAATCTGGGATCCGATGTGACAATGCAGCCCCAGAAAACGCAAAGAGCGGGAAGCGGCAGCTGCCTTGGCCGCTTCCATTGCTTCGCCTGTTTCCAGGGCAAAGCCGAATTTGCTGTCGATTTGACCGGTACGGATAAACTCATGGGTATGTGCGTCAATGCCGGGTTTGATCCGCAGCAGCACACCGGGGTGTTTGCCGGTGGCACAGGCCAGAGCATCCAGGGTATGCAATTCCGTAAGATTGTCCACCACGATGCGGCCCACGCCATATTCCAGAGCCATGCTCAGTTCTTCCACCGTTTTGTTGTTGCCATGGAAGATCAGTTTTTCCGCCGGGAATCCTGCAGCCTGTGCGGTGTACAGTTCACCGGCGGATACCACGTCCGCCCCCATGCCTTCCTCCTCAAGGATGCGGTAAAGCGCCTTGCAGCAAAAGGCTTTGGACGCATAGGCGGCCATTCCCTTTCCGTCATAATATTTTTCAATGGAACGGCGGTAGCTGCGGCAGGCCCGGCGGATCTCCCCCTCGTCCATAACATACAGGGGTGTTCCATAGGTCTCAGCCAGTTCCAGCGTATCCCGTCCCCCAATGGTGAGATGCCCCTGGGAATTGACATCCAGACAATCCGCAATATACATGGCAGTCATTCTCCCTCCAGATTCAAATCAGACGTTTCCGGTGTCTCTTCGGGAAGTGCGTCATCCTCTGCGATTTCCTCTACGATGCCGCGGATCTCTTCCACCCCGCTGCCGGTAACCGCCGAAAAGGGCAGCAGCGTCAGCTGGTCTCCACAGGGCAGCTGTTCCCTCAGTTCTTCCAGGCGGCGCGCCAGTTGGGTGGGAGACAGCTTGTCGGTTTTGGTCAGCACCACCACAAAAGGCAATTCATTGTCAATGAGAAAGTCCAACATCATCAGATCGTCCCGGGAGGGCGGATGCCGGACGTCCACCAGAGAAAAAACCAGCCGGATATCCCGCTGCTGCGCAAAATATCCTTCAATCAGGTCGGCCCAACGCCGCTTTTCTCCCCGGGATACCTTGGCGTATCCGTAGCCGGGCAGATCCACAAAACGCAGTCCTTCCAGACGAAAAAAGTTGATGGTGGCGGTTTTTCCCGGTGTGGCGCTGACCCGGGCCAGGCCCTTGCGGCCAAAAATCTTGTTTATCAGGGAGGACTTGCCCACATTGGACCGTCCGGCAAAGACGATCTCCGGAGAGGTGGAGGGGGGAAGCTGACTGATGGTGCCAAAGGATGTCTCAAAGGACACATCATTGTAATTCATGGTTGCCTCCTTACTGGCAGCGGGCTATCTGCCGATCATTGCCGCAGTGTCACCGTGCCGCAGTCCTCCTGAGACACGGGAAGCAGCGTCCCCGCGCCGGGTGAAGCTTTGTCCCGCGCGGCTTCAGGAAACCGAATCAGCGCATGGCGCAGGACCGTTTCCATATTGTCCGCCGGAACAAAGGTCAGACTATTCCGTACCGTTTCATCAATTTCCGCCAGATCCGGCACATTGGCCTTGGGGATGATTACCGTGGACATTCCGTTTTTGTAGGCTGCCATGGTTTTTTCCCGCAGGCCGCCGATGGCCAGCACCCGGCCCCGGAGGGTAATTTCTCCCGTCATGGCCACATCGTGACGGATGGGAATGCCCGACAATGCGGAGATCAGCGCGGTGCAGGTGGTAATACCGGCCGAGGGACCGTCCTTGGGCACTGCGCCTTCGGGAAAATGAATATGGATGTCTTTATCCTTATAAAAACTCTCGGAAATTCCATAGTGACGCGCCACGCCCCGAATATAGGTAATGGCTGCGGCTACCGACTCCTTCATCACGTCTCCCAGGCTGCCGGTGGACTGGTTTTTGCCGCTGCCGTCCATGACGGCGGCCTCCACCTGGAGCATTTCGCCTCCTACTGCCGTCCAGGCCAGACCGTTGGCCACACCTACCTGATCGCTTTTTTCCATTTCGTCGTCCCGGAACTTCTTGGGACCCAGGAATTCTTCCAGATTAGCGGCTGTAACAGAAATTTTGACCGGTTCATCAGAGGAAACGATCCGCACAGCCGCTTTGCGGCAAAGGGCGGCGATCTGCCGTTCCAGTGTCCGTACACCTGCCTCCCGGGTATAGAAGTCGATCAGTCCGTACAGGGCGCTGTCGGCGACTCTGAGCTGCTTGGGATCGATGCCATGAGCTTTCATCTGTTTGGACACCAGATGGCGCTTGGCGATATTCATTTTTTCTTCCCGGGTATAGCTGCTCAGCTCTATGACCTCCATCCGGTCATAGAGGGGAGCCGGGATGGTATCCCTGCTGTTGGCAGTGGCGATAAAGAGCACTTTGGAAAGATCAAAGGGAATCTCAATGAAATGATCCCGGAAGGCGTTGTTCTGCTCCGCATCCAGCACCTCCAGAAGGGCCGACGCCGGATCTCCCCGGAAGTCATTGCCCAGTTTGTCGATCTCATCCAGCAGAATGAGCGGATTGGAGCTTCCCGCCTGTTTGACGGCGTTGATGATCCGTCCGGGCATGGAACCAATATAGGTTTTGCGATGACCGCGGATATCCGATTCATCCCGGACGCCGCCCAGGGACATCCGGGCGTATTTGCGGCCCATGGACCGGGCAATGCTCCGGGCAATGGAAGTTTTGCCCACTCCGGGAGGTCCGATGAGGCAGATGATCTGTCCCTTGATATCAGGGGAAAGTTTCCGCACAGCCAGCAGCTCCAGGATCCGCTCTTTGACCTTCTGGAGGCCATAATGCTCCTGATCCAGGAATTTTCGGGCTTTTTTAATGTCAATCTTGTCTTTGGTCGTTACGTTCCAGGGCAGGTCCAGCACCGTATCCAGGTAACCCCGGATCACTGCCGCTTCATTGGAGTTGGAGGGCATCTTTTCCAGCCGGTCCACTTCTTTCAGAAGCTTTTCCTGAGACTCTTCGGGCAGGTGCAGCTTCAGGATCCGGTCCTGGTACTCTTCCAGTTCCTCGTAAAGGTTATCCCCTTCACCCAGTTCGTTGGAAATCGCCTTCATCTGCTCACGCAGGTAATATTCCCGCTGGTTCCGGTCAATTTGTTCCTTTACCTTTTCATGGATATCCTGCTCCAGGCTCAGAACTTCATTTTCATTTTCCAGCAGCTTTGCCAGGGTCTCCAGCCGCCGGATGACCGTAGACTCTTCCAGCACCCGCTGTTTGTCCTCGTAGCGCAGGGGGATATTCCCCGCTATGTACTCCGCAATGTGGAAGGGATCCTCCGACACCATCACATTGGAGACAAACTCCCGCGGCATCTTGGGGGTCAGGTAGCAATATTCTTCAAATAACTCTTTGACGGTACGGACCAACGCATCGCAGAGGGCTTTGTTGGAGATCCGGCTGCTGACTGGATAGTCCTCCACCTCACCCTTAAGGTAAGGCCCGTCAGACGTGACGCTTACCAGCCTGCCCCGGGATTTTCCATCCACCAGGACCCGAAGGGTATCCCCCTGGGTGCGGACGATCTGGCGGATCTCCGCCACCACGCCCACCTGATACAGCTGCCCGCCGGCAGGGTCGTCATCCTTGATATCCCGCTGGGCTACCAGGAAAACCTTTCGGCCGTTGGACATGGCCTCATTGAGGGCCAGGATGGATTTTTCTCTACCCACATCAAAGTGAAGCACCATATGAGGAAAAAGAACAAGTCCGCGCAGGGCCAGTACCGGCATTTCCTCCCATGGACCCTGGTGTTTGATTCTTACTTTTTGATTCATGGTTCTACCGCCTTTCCGGTGAAATAGGTGCCGGATGCCCCATGGAATTTCTCGTCCGGCTTTTCTTGCCAAATTAGCCGATTTCACCAAAACAGCTAATACTATATTATACAATATGAAATATGAACTTTTCAACTTTCCCGGATAGGGAAAATGCCGCCCCTGCGCAGGCAGAGGCAGCATGGGAATCAAGGTATGCTTTTTCAGGAAACGGATCCCCGGCGCTGCCTGGGAGCAGACTGGTTGAGCCGCAGCTTTACCGGTTTTTTCAGGGGATTGTGGGTAATTTGAGGGGCGCCGCTACCGGTGACACATTCCTCTGTGATCACGATCCGCTCAATGGTGGCATCCGCCGGACTCTCGTACATAATGGGACCCAGCAAATCTTCCATAATAGCCCGAAGACCCCGGGCGCCGGTCTTGCGCTCAATGGCCTTTCTGGCCACTGCCCGCAGCGCGCCTTCGGTAAACTCCACCCCAATGCCGTCCAGCTCAAAAAGCTTGCGGTACTGCTTGACCATGGAGTTCTTGGGCTCAGTGAGGATACTTACAAGAGCGTCCTCATCCAGAGGGTCCAACGTGGCGATGACCGGAATCCGGCCCACCAACTCGGGGATCAGCCCAAAACGGACCAAATCGTGGGGAACCACCTGGCGCAGCAGCTTTTGGGTCCGCTCCGCCTTGGTCGCTTTGATCTGGGCGCCAAAGCCCAGAGAAGAGTTATCCGTGCGCTTTTCGATAATATTTTCCAGACCGTCAAAGGCTCCGCCGCAAATAAAGAGAATATTGCTGGTATCGATCTGGATAAATTCCTGCTGAGGATGCTTTCGGCCGCCCTGAGGAGGCACATTGGAAATGGTCCCCTCCAGGATCTTCAGCAGGGCCTGCTGAACTCCCTCGCCGCTGACGTCACGGGTAATGGAGGGATTCTCTGATTTCCGGGAGATCTTATCAATCTCATCAATATAGATGATCCCTTTTTCCGCCCGGGCCACATCAAAATCGGCAGCCTGGATCAGCCGCAGCAGGATATTCTCCACGTCCTCGCCCACATAGCCGGCTTCCGTAAGGGTAGTGGCGTCGGCAATGGCAAAGGGTACATTGAGGATCTTGGCCAGCGACTGCGCCAGCAGGGTTTTTCCCACACCGGTAGGACCCAGCAGGAGAATGTTGCTCTTGGCCAACTCCACATCTCCGTCAGACCCGAAGTAGATGCGCTTATAGTGATTATAAACTGCCACGGACAAAGCCTTTTTGGCATTATCCTGCCCCACCACATATTCGTCCAGGAACTTTTTGATTTCCGTCGGACGCGGGATGGTGATTTCCACCTCTTCCCGGACAGGCTTGCGCTCCGGCGCAGGCTCTCCTTCCAGAACAGCCTGACACAACTCAATGCACTCGTTGCAGATACAAACCCCGGGGCCGGCAATCATCCGGTCCACACTGTCCTGAGATTTGCCGCAGAAGGAACACCGGAGCGGCTTCTTATCGTCATTTGCCATAGCTTCAATCCCTTGTCCTTACAAAATTTGCTTAGCCGGGCCGATCATTCCCGGTGGGCGATGACCCGGTCCACCAGGCCGTACTCACAGGCCTCCTGAGCGGTCATGTAGTGATCGCGGTCTGTATCCCGCTCGATCTGTTCCAGACTCTGGCCGGTCTGCTGAGCCATCAGCTGATTCATGCGGCTGCGGATGCGGATAATGTGGTCGGCATGGATTTTAATGTCCGAGGCCTGACCCTGAAGGCCGCCCAGCAAAGGCTGATGGATGAGGATCTCACTGTTGGGCAGGGCCAGACGCTTTCCTTTTGCTCCCGAAGACAGGAGGAAGGAGCCCATGGATGCCGCCAGACCGATGCAGATAGTGGATACATCACACTTGATGTACTGCATGGTGTCATAAATCGCCATACCGGCGGTAATGGAGCCGCCGGGACTGTTGATGTAAAGGCTGATGTCCTTTTCGCTGTCCTGGCCTTCCAGGTAGAGGAGCTGCGCCACCACCAGGCTGGCGGCGGCGTCATTCACCTCTCCGGAAAGCATCACGATACGGTCGTTCAGCAGCCGGGAAAAGATATCGTAGGATCTCTCTCCCCTGCTGGTCTGTTCAATGACATAGGGTACCAGATTCATGCTTGCATACACCTCCAATGGATTCGTGTGTAGCATTGACAGGTTTACCGTGGTTTACTCCGCAGATTCAGCGGACTCCTCGGTTTTTTTCTTGCGGGGCTTGGAGGCAGCTTTCTTGGCAGGCTTCTTTTCTTCCTCAGTTTCCGCTACCACCGCATGCTCCTTGAGCACGTCAATGGCCTTGTTCAGAGTCAGGCTGGAAACGATGCTCTCCCGGTCGATGAAGGTCTTGACCTTCTCCACCTCGATGTTGTAAGCCTCGGAAGCCTTCTTGTATTCAGCTTCGATCTCCTCATCGCTTACCTGGATGTTCTCCAGTTCTGCGATTTTCTGGAGGGCCAGGGTGCTCTTCACCTGCATCTCGGCCTGGGGGGCAAAGGACTTCTTGAAAGCGTCCATCTCCATGCCGGTATATTTCAGGTAATCGTTCAGGTTCAGGCCCTGGGACTGGAGACGGTATCCGAAATCCTGAATCATCTCGTCGATCTTGCGGTCAAACATCATCTGGGGAATGTTTGCCTCCACCTTCTGGGCGGCAGCTTCCACCAGCTCGTTTTCAAAACGCTCCTCCGCCTGGCGGGTCTTGAACTCCAGAGCCTTGGCCTTCAGGTCGGCCTTCAGCTCTTCCAGGGTATCAAACTCGCTGACATCCTTGGCAAACTCATCGTCAATGGCGGGCAGTTCCTTCTTCTTCAGCTCATGGAGCTTCACCTTAAAGACAGCGGCCTTGCCCTTCAGGTCCTCGGCATGATAATCCTCGGGGAAGGTGACGTTGACGTCAAACTCCTCGCCGGGCTTGTGGCCTTCCACCTGGCTCTCAAAGCCGGGGATAAACTGGCCGGAGCCCAGAGTCAGGCTGAACTTCTCGCCCTTGCCGCCCTCAAAAGCCTTGTCATCCACAAAGCCCTCGAAGTCGATCACGGCAATATCGCCCTCCTGAGCGGCACGGTCTTCCACCGCGATCATCCGGCTGTTGCGGTCAGCCATCCGGTTCAGCTCAGCAGAGACTTCCTCGTCGGTAACTTCCACAGGATCCTTATGGGCAGTCAGGCCCTTATAACCCTCGATCTTCACCTCGGGACGGACGGTGACCTTCGCCTTGAAAGTGTAGCCTTCGGCGGAAACATCGGCCAGCTCCACCGCTGCCCGGTCCACAGGCTCCAGCTTGGACTCCTCCAGCGCGGCCTCATAAGCGGCGGGGTAGGTGTCGTTAATGGCGTCATCAAAGAAATATTCCTCACCCACCATCTTCAGAACCATGGCCTTGGGGGCCTTGCCCTTGCGGAAGCCGGGGATGTTCAGTTTAGACGCGTTCTTCTTGTAAGATTTTTCGCAGGCGGCCTTAAACTCCTCGGCCTCCACACGGATTTCCAGTTCGTAGACATTTTCCTCCACTTTGTTGGTCGCTAACAGCTTCATTCTTGTACTTCCTCCAGATGTAATTTCAAAATCTATCCCAGTATAGCACATTTATGGCTATAAAGCTACTGTTATTGAAAAATTAGAGAATACGCAACGGGGCAAATTTCAGATAGTCCGCTGAGATCAGCCGCAGTTCCACGCCGAAGAATTCTCCCTGAAAGGCGCTGGACACCGCGGGGCCGTGCAAATGGCCGTAAAAACACTGCCGGACGCCGAATTCCCGCATCAGGTCAAAGAATTCCGGAATAACCTGCTGCCCGTAAATAGGCGGATAATGCAGAAACAGTACCCGCTCCCGGTCCGGTGGTACAGCTTCCAGGGAGCGGCGGATCCGTCCGGCTTCCCGGGCCACCACCAAAGCGTCGGCGGCTTCACCCGTTTCAAAGATCCAGCCCCGGGAGCCGCAGAGAAAGACTCCTTCCGCCTCCTGGGCGCTGTTGTGCAGGATGCCAAGGCTGTCCCAGCCCTGCCGGGCAAAAAAAGCCTCCATTTTGGAGCGGGTGGTCCACCAGTAGTCGTGGTTTCCCTTAAGCAGCAGTTTGCGGCCCGGAAGGCTGTGAAGAAAAGCAAAGTCCGCCACCGTATCCTCCAGCTTCATGGCCCAGGAAATATCCCCTGCCACCACCACTGTATCCTCCGGCGCCACGGCAGCCCGCCAGTTTTCTTCCAGCCGCTGCTGGTAGCCGCTCCATCCTGCAAAGATGTCCATGGGCTTGGGGCAGGAAAGAGCCAGATGCGGGTCCCCGATGGCAAATACCGACATAGCTTTCCTCCTTCCTGTGGGAATCGGTCTTCATCGGCGGAATGCCTGTTGGACGCTGCCTTCAGGGGGCAAGCGTCAGGAATTCCGCCACTGCGGCCTCCATTTCTTCCGGTGCGCAGCAGTCATGGAAGCGGGGTTGGGCCTGCCGCAGCTCCAGAATGGGCTGAGGCACAGGAACTCCGGAAATCTGTTCCAGCAGTTCCGCCTTCTCAAAGTCATCCTCCGGAAGATTCTCCCGGCCCAAAGCCTCCAGTACGCTCCCCGCAAACTTGTAGGGGCTGGCAGTGGAAACGATCACTGTTCTGGCACGATCTCCGGTAATGGCCCGGTACTGTGCCGCCGCATCCACCGCCACCGCGGTATGGGGATCACACAGGTAGGAATACCGGTCAAAAACGCCCCGAATGGTGGCTTTGGTCGTCTGATCGTTGCAGAAGGCTCCGAAAAATTCCTTCTGGAGCGCCTGCCAGCATCCTTCATCTACCCGGAAGGTCCCGGTGGTTCTCAGATCCTCCATCATTCCGCGGATCTGCCTGGGATCCCGTCCGCACAGGTCAAACAGCAGCCGTTCCAGGTTGCTGGAAACCAGAATATCCATGGAGGGGGACAAAGTGGTCAAAAATTCCCGGTTCCGGTCGTAACAACCGCTGCGGATAAAGTCGGTAAGGACATGATTGCTGTTGGAGGCACAGATCAGCCGTCCCACGGGAAGGCCCATTTTCTTAGCGTAATAAGCGGCCAGGATGTTGCCGAAATTCCCGGTGGGAACACAGAAATTGATCTTTTCTCCCATGCTGATCTCTCCATCAGCCACCAGATCGCAGTAGGCGCTGATGTAGTAGACGATCTGGGGCACCAGCCGCCCCCAGTTAATGGAGTTGGCGCTGGAAAGGAGATATCCCGCTTTTTCCAGCCGTCCAGCAAAGTTCCTGTCGCCAAAAATCCTCTTTACGCCGGTCTGGGCATCATCAAAGTTGCCCCGGATGCCTGTGACCCGGACGTTACCGCCCTGCTGGGTCACCATCTGCCGCTTCTGCATGGGGCTGACCCCATCCTCAGGATAAAACACCTGGATCCGTGTCCCTTCCACATCCCGGAAGCCCTCCAGAGCAGCTTTACCGGTATCGCCGGAAGTAGCTACCAGAATGACGGTTTCTTTGTCGCATCCGGTCTTGGCCGCCGCCAAAGGAAGCAGCTTGGGCAGAAGCTGCAGGGCCATGTCCTTAAATGCGCAGGTAGGGCCGTGCCACAGCTCCAGGAAATACTCGCTTTCCGAAACCTTGGCCAAAGGAGCCGGGCGGTCGTCTTCAAAACGGCCTCCCCCATAAGCAGCCTGGATGCAGTGCTCCAGTTCTTCATGGGAGTAATCCTCCAGAAACAGCGCCAGGATCTCCGTCGCACGCCAGCAATAATCCGTGGAACAAAGCCGCTCAAAAAAATCCCGGTTCAAAGTGGGAAGTTCCTGCGGCAAAAAAAGTCCGCCGTCCGGTGCCAGGCCCTGGTGAATGGCCTGGGCTGCGGAATATTGCCGGGAATCGTCTCTGGTACTGATATATTTCATACTGTCACCTCGATTGGTCGTACTGCTCCAGGAAGCGGCGGGCGTTCCGGAACAGGATCTTATCGGTCAGTTCTTCGCCCAGACCCGATTGTAGCATACAATCCCGCAGGGTTGCAAGCCCTGCCGCTCCTCCAATGAATGCAGGAATGGTACAGCCGTCGAAGTCTGATCCCAGGGCGATGGCGTCTTCGCCCCCCAGCTCCAAAAAGTGCCAGATGTGGCGCAACAGCATATCCGGAAGGACCCGTGCACAGGTGGAGGCTCTGTCCGGTTCTCCTTCCTGCCGCTCCCCACAGGGATCCACAAAGGGACAGCAGAAATTGATCCCCGCTACACCGCCCATTTCGGCGATGGCCCGGAACTGGTCGTCGGTCAGGTTGCGCCGGTGGCCGCATATGGCCCGGCTGTCAGAATGGGTGGCCAGCACCGGCCTTCTGGCTGAGCGCAGGACATCATCCATGGTGCGGTCATTGAGGTGGGATACATCCGCGGCGATCCCCGCAGCCTCCAGCTCCCGGAGAGCATCCCGGCCAAAGTCAGTCAGGCCTGTGTCAGCAGCTACGCCGCCTCCCAGCTCATTGGCACCGTTCCAGGTCAGGGTCAGCATCCGCACGCCACACTCCCTGAGGCGTTCCACCATTTCCAGCCGTCCCGCCAGCACTGCGCCGCCCTCCACCGAGAGCATCAGGGCTGTTTTGCCTTTCTCCAGCAGCCGGTCCACATCCGCTGCTGTGCGGGCCTGTTCCGCCTTTGCAGAATTTTCTTCCAGCTGGCGGCAGAAAAAAGAATAGTTTTTCTCATAGTAATCTACTGCATCCTGACCCCGGTACTGGTCCGGAATAAAAATCGCCGTAGTCTGACACCAGCCCCACTCCGGAGGAAGCCGGTCCAGGTCGAAATGGGCCTGGTTGCCCCGCAGGCCATATCCCCGCCGGCAGCCGTCTGTAATGGTGTCACAATGAAGGTCCCAGGCTCTTGCTTTGCCGTTCATACTACATCGCTCCCGTCAAATGCCGATTCTATGTATTCAAAGGAAAGAACGTTTCCTTTTTCATCCATCACTACTCCCGCCGCGTCAAAGCGGGGCTGCCCGGTGCTTCCGGTCCGTTCCAGCCAGAGCCACGCAGTCTTCAGCAGTCTGCGTTGCTTGGCCTTGCCCACCGCCTCCAGCGGCCCTGCCAGATACCCTCTGGTTCGGGTCTTTACCTCCACAAAGGCCACCGTCTCCCCTTTTTGTGCGATGATATCCACCTCGCCCCAGGGGCAGCGCCAGTTTCGGTCCAGGATCCTCCATCCCTGGCCGTCCAACCAGCGAGCGGTGTATTCTTCCCCTGTCCGTCCGGTTTGCTGAGCGGCATTAAAAGTCCTCCCATCCTTTTGACCCTTCGCCATCCTCCACTCTCCTTTTGTTTTTCTGAAAATTCCCTACATCGAGGGCTATGAGGCAATGGACAAGTCAGTTCGCACTTAAGCCTAACAGACGAAACACGGCTAAAGGAACCAAGGTTAGGGATACAAAACCTGGAACCCGCATGTAAAACATCTTGGTTTTCTCTGCTCCAAGGGCTCTGAGGCAACGGCCAAGCCAGCGCACACTTCAGCCCAGCGGTCGAAACACACCTAAAAAGGGGGGCCAAGGGTGGGATACAGGAATCGGAAGCCGCATATAAAGCACCTGGTTTTTCTTTACTCCAAAGGCTCTAAGGCAACGGCCTAACCAGTATCCGCTTCAGCCCGGCAGCCAAAACACACCTAAGCGGACAGGGGGAAGATTACAAGACCCGGAGCCCACATGTAAAGCATCTTGGTTTTCTTTGCTCCAAGGGCTTTGAGGCAACGGCCTAACCAGTATCCGCTTCAGTCCGACAGACGAAACACACCTAAGGGAACTAAAGTTAGGGATGCAAGACCCGGAGCCCGCATGTAAAGCATCTTGGTTTTCTTTGCTCCAAGAGCTTTGAGGCAACGGTCCATCCAGTACCCGCTTCAGTCCGACAGACGAAACACACCTAAGGGAACTAAAGTTAGGGATGCAAGACCCGGAGCCCGCATGTAAAGCATCTTGGTTTTCTTTGCTCCAAGAGCTTTGAGGCAACGGTC
>CASEAH010000109.1 GCA_949285935.1 uncultured Oscillospiraceae bacterium | reverse complement strand
GTCGCCGGTTCCCACAAGCTGACGGGAGCCGTTGAGAGAAGCCTGCATCCCATGAAGGTGGGTGGATTTTTCGGACAAAGCGTCGCGGGCCCCCAAAGTGGGAAGGCAGTGCCCTGCCGGAGCTGTCGCAAACCGCTCCCCGCAGAGCCGACCCGTTCCCACAAGCTGACGGGAGCCATTGAGAGAAGCCTGTATCCCGCGAAGGCGGGTGGACTTTCTGGACAAAGCGCCGCGGCCCCCAGAGTGGGAAGGCAGTGCTCTGCTGGAGCTGTCGCAAACCGTCCCCCACAGAGCCGACCGGTTCCCGGCAATATGGGTTCCATTAAGGGAAGCCCGTATCCCGCGAAGGCGGGTGGACTTTTCGGACAAAGCGCTGCACCCCAGGGACTGTGGAAGGATTTACAGTGGGAAAGGCCGTGTTCTGCCGGGGGACCATTGAGTGCGGGTGGCTTTGCTCTGGCAAAACGGGCAGGGTAAGGGGGTACCGCCTGTATTTTTAGAAACAGAAGTGCCCATCCTGTCTGGGAAGAAAAAATCCCCGGTGATTCCTCTGTGAAAAAAGAAGCCTGTACAAGCGGGAAGAGGAGAAGAAGAATTTCCTGACGGGAGGAGCGCCCGCCAGGATGGGAAAAGAAAAAGCAGTCCGGCTGAGAGCCAGAAGAAAGGGCAGCAACATGAGAAAAGACAAGCGGTTTGTTAAGATCCTCACAGAGGGGACGGTTAATGTCACGGAAATCTGGGTGGATCTGGAGACAGGCGTAAACTACCTGTGGCATTCCAGCGGTTATAGCGGCGGTCTGACCCCACTGCTGGACCGGGAAGGAAAGCCGGTAATTGACAGCGCCGCACGACGGGAGGAATACAAATGAAGGTGACCCTTATCGCGCATACCCCCGACCCCGAGAAAACCGTGGCCGCGGCGGCCAAGCTTTGCTACAGCCCCGCCAGCATCGATACGGTCATGGAAGGGCTGACCCCGGAAAAAACTGCCGGATTTCTGGAAATGCTGGGAGAGATCGGACACGAAAGCCCCATCGAGCACGCCAGCTTTACCTTTGGCATCGAAGGAGTAAGCCGTTCCCTGCTGGCTCAGATCACCCGCCACCGGATCGCCTCCTACAGCGTCCAGAGCCAGCGGTATGTGCGGGAGGATCATTTTGAATATGTACTGCCGCCCCAGATCGGGGAGGATCCGGAGGCAAAGGAGGTCTTTCTGGAGGCCATGGCTGCCGCCGAGGCCAGTTACCAGAAGATCACAGGCATCCTGAAAGCCAAAAACGTGGAAAAATTGCTGGCCCAGGGCAAGGATGAGAAAACTGCGGCCCGGCAGGCGGAAAAGATCGCCATTGAAGACGCCCGCTTTGTGCTGCCCAATGCCTGCGATACCAAGATGATTGTTACCATGAATGCCCGGAGCCTGCAAAATTTCTTCCGTCACCGGTGCTGCAACCGGGCCCAATGGGAGATCCGGGAATTGGCGGAAGAGATGCTCCGTCTCTGCCGGGAGGCGGCACCCCACCTTTTTGCACGGAGCGGCCCTCCCTGTCTGTGCGGACCATGCCCCGAGGGGAAAATGTCCTGCGGGCGTATGGCGGAGATGCGCCAGCGTTACGCCCCCGGACAGACCCGGGAGGATTAGGAGGAGAAGTCCATGGGCAAACTGATTGTGATCGAAGGGCTGGACGGCAGCGGAAAAGCCACCCAGAGCGCCTTGCTCCGCCGCCGGCTGGAAGCAAAGGGCATCCCCTGCCGGCAGATCGCTTTTCCTGATTACGAGGACCCCTCCTCCACGCTGGTACGGATGTATCTTTCCGGACAGCTGGGCGGCGTGGGGGACGTCAACGCCTGGGCGGCGTCCCTCTTTTATGCGGTAGACCGGTATGCCAGTTTTGTTCGTCACTGGCGGGAGGACTACGAGGCGGGAACGGTGATTCTTGCCGACCGGTATGCCACCTCCAACATCCCTCATCAGATGTCCAAGCTTCCCCCCGAGCGGTGGGAGGAATATATGGCCTGGCAGGAAGATCTGGAATACGTCCGGGTGGGCATCCCCCGCCCTGACGCCGTGCTGTATCTGGACATGCCCCCCGAGGTGTCCCGGAAACTTCTCACCGGCCGGTACCAGGGGGATGAAAAGAAGCGGGACATCCATGAGGCGGACTTTGCTTACCTCCTTCACTGCCGTGAGGCGGCACTCTTTGGCGCGGCCCGGGCCGGATGGCAGGTGATCCCCTGCGCCTGCAACGGCGAACCCTTCCCGCCGGAGGAGATTGCCGGACGGGTGGAAAATGCGGCGCTTGAGATCCTGGAGTCCCTTTAAGGCCGAAGGCTGCCATGCAGCCTGCAATCCTATCAACAAAAGCGGCAAAACCGCAAAGAAAGGCGTTTATTTCTGTATGCTGGAATTCAGAACCATTACCATTGAGGACAAACCTCTCGTAGACCGTTATCTGGCTTTGCGCAACCGAATCGAATGCAACCGTAATTTTGCCACCCTCTTTATGTGGACCAAAATCTACGATCAGCAGCTCTGTGAGGAGGATGGCTGGCTGTACCTCAAAAGCAAAGATGCGTTTTATCATCCGCTGGGGACCGGAGATATCCATCATCCGGTGGAAAAAATGCTGGAGTACTGCCGTGCCCGGGGAGAAAAGCTGGTGATCTGGGGGAACAACCCCCGGGAACGGCTGGAGCTGGAAGAGGCGTATCCTCTGGAGTTTTCATTCCGGGAAGAGCGGGACGTTTACGACTATGTCTATGACGCCCAGAAGCTGGCCACCCTGGCCGGAAAGAAGCTTCATGGAAAGCGCAACCATATCAATCGCTTCGAGCAGGAGAATCCCGGCTGGACCTTTGAGCCTTTGAATCCCGGGAATCTGGACGAGGCCTATGTCATGAATGCCAAATGGTGCGAGCTGAATGATTGTCAGGAGCATGACGGCCTGCGGGAGGAAAGCTGTGCTGTCCGCCGCTGCTTTAAGAACTTTGAGGCGCTGGGCCTCATCGGCGGCCTGCTGCGCACTCCCAATCACGGGGTGGTGGCCTATTCCATGGCCTCCCTGCTGGGAGAGCATGCCGTGGACGTCCACATTGAAAAGGCATTTTATACGGTTCAGGGGGCGTACCCCATGATCAACCGGGAAATGGTGCGCCATATTCTGGCATTGTATCCCCAGGTGACCCTGATCAACCGGGAGGATGACACCGGGGATGAGGGCTTGCGCAAGGCCAAGCTGTCCTACTATCCGGAGCTGCTGGTGGAAAAGGCCACCGCCACCTGGATCGGCGGCTGAATCAATGGGACGGAAGGGAGAAATGCCCGGTGCTGACCACAGGGATATCCGTTAAGAGCGAAGAGATTGCCCGGCTTCATGGCCTTTGCTTCGGGGATTCTCCGGAAGCCGTCAGGCAGTTTATGACCCTGCGCTTCCGGCCGGAGGACTGCTTTGTATGGGAAGAACAAGGCAGACCCCTGGCAGTGGCCCATGCTTTTCCCATGACGCTGGCTCTGGCGAAGGAAAAGCGGGTTCTGGGGGTTTATGTTTATGCTGTGGCTACCCATCCCGATGCAAGAGGCAGGGGGCTGAGTACCCGGCTGATGGAGTATCTGTGGGAGCGGGTCGTTTCCCGGGGCGTGCGTGCCGCCTTGCTGGTACCGGCCGAAAAAAGCCTGTTTGATTTTTATCGCAAGCGGGGGTACAGCACGGTAAGCCATGTGCGGGAAGAAACCCGGGAAAGTGCGGACTGTGCCGGCGGCGAGCTGCTTCCTGAACTGACGCCCCTTTCGCCCCAGCGGTATTTGAGCCTGCGGGAAGAGCTGCTGGCCGGGAAACCGCATGTGGTCTGGGATCCTGAGCAAATCATGTTTCAGCAGGCTATGGCCGGGGAAAAGGGCGGCCTGTATGCTTTCCGGCAGCAGAAAAGGGAGATTGGCTGCTGCGCCGTGGAGGTCTGGGAAGGGCGGGCCTATGTCAAAGAACTGCTGATGCCCCCTGACAGACTGGAGGCGGGAACGGAAGCTTTGGCAGCTCGGTGGCGGGGGTATCATCCCATGGCCCTGCGGATGCCCGCCTTTGAGGAAGCAAACGGATCAGAAAAGGAAGCTGGCTGGTTCCAGAGGCCTTTCGCCATGGCACGGACCGACACCCCGGAACTTCTGGAAGAGATACAGGGAAGCTATTTGGGCCTGGCCCTGGACTGACAATAAGGAGGAATCACAATGGTCTATGTATTGCTTGCCCCCGGCTTTGAGGAGATAGAAGCCCTGGCGCCGACGGATATTCTCCGGCGGGCAGGTGTGGAGGTACGCACAGTGGGAGTGGGCAGCCGGGAGATCATCGGTTCCCACGGGATCCCGGTGGTCTGCGACCTTACAGAAGAGGAAGCGAATCTCCGGGACCTTGAGATGGTGATTCTCCCCGGCGGTATGCCCGGAGCTGCCAACCTGGAAGCTTCGGAAAAAGTGCAGGCCCTGCTGGACCATTGTGCTCAAAATGACCGGTGGGTGGCGGCTATCTGCGCGGCGCCTTTTGTTCTGGGACATAAAGGACTGCTGAAGGGCCGGCGGGCCACCTGCTACCCCGGCTTTGAGGGAGAACTTACCGGGGCGGTGTACACTGCCGCGGCGGTGGAGCAGGATGGCCGTTATATTACCGGAAAAGGCCCGGGAGCGGCCCTGGAGTTCGGCTTCCGGCTGGCGGAAGTCCTGAAAGGAGCAGAAACTGCCCGCCGCGTCCGGGAGGGGATGCAATGCCCGTAACGCTGGAGGAGGAAAAATCTCTGCTGCGCCGGAGGGTAATGGAGCTGCGTTCTGCCATCTCCCCTGCGCAGAAATATCTTTGGGAAAACGCCATTGCCAGGCGGGTACTGACCCTGCCGGAATACCAGCAGGCCCGATGGGTGCTGGCATACCTTTCCACCCCGGCGGAAATTGACACGTCGGTCATCATCGCCCATGCCCTGATGGTGGGAAAGGGCGTGGCGGTACCCCGCTGCGGCCCGGAAAAAGGAAGGATGGAGTTTTGCCCCCTTGTCCACCACCGGGAGCTGACGGACCGCTTTCATGGGATCCCCCAGCATCCTCCGGAATCGGCTGCACTGTCGGCGGAGGAGCTTTCCGGGGCGTTCTGTGTCGTTCCGGCGCTGGCGGTTTCGCCCCAAGGGCACCGGCTCGGGTATGGAGGGGGATATTATGACCGGTTTCTTGTGCAATTTTCCGGGACTTCGGCAGTCCTGACCTATGACTGGTCCCTGACGGAAAAAGTGCGGCCCGGTCCACAGGATGTGGCGGTAAATCTGGTGGTGACTCCGGATCAGGTGCTGCGTCCGGGAGTATCATCTCCGTCCCATGTGGGACCTGCGCAGTCCTGGCGATAACCAGATCTGACGGAGCGGGTTCGGCCCGGCCTGCAGGATGTGGCGGTAAATCTGGTGGTGACGCCGGATTTGCTGCGTCCGGAAGTATCATCTCTATTCCATCCAGAGTCCCTGCAGGCCTGCTCGGCGATTTACCAGGGAGGGTATGGTAGGATCAATCTGAGCCTGTCCCGCCGCTATCCTTTGTCCCAGGATCTGTAAACAAGAGACGATGGCTCCAGCTGCCATTTTTATCTAATGGCTGGCTGTCCTCAGGCCGCTCTACTGAGTGCTTGCAGTCCAGGTGGCCCTACAAGCAGAGCCAAAAGTGCCTTCACAGGCAGAGTCAGCGACTTTTCTGCCGCAAAAAAAGTGCGCCCGGAAGGATTTAACCCCCGGGCGCGTGGGATGGAAGATACTGTCAGCAGCAGCGGTGGCAGCAGCAGTTGCCGCAGCCCCAGCTGTTATTGTTGCTGCAGCCAAGCAGAAGGACCAGGAGAATGATCCACCACCAGTTATCTCCACAGGAGCGGTTGCAGTTGCAGGAGCAGTTGCAGTTCACAAAAATCACCTCGTTATAAAATGTACCGGGAACTATGCAGGCGGGGCGGTATTTCCGTCCTGCCATATCGTATGCCGAAGGCACCCAAAAGGTGACTGACCGGTATGAGCAGGGAGGATCAGCTTTGAAACAGGGATTTGACAGACGGCCTGAGGTACTGGCCCCGGCCGGGGATATGGAAAAACTGCAGGCAGCTCTGCTTTATGGAGCGGATGCGGTTTACCTGGGCGGAAGAGGTTTTACCATGCGCTCCGGAGCAGGGAATTTCGATCCTCAGGAGCTGAAGCAGGCGGTGGAACTGGCTCATAAGGCGGGAGTACGGGTATATTTTACCTGCAATACCTTGCCTGCCAACCAGGAACTGGCCGCTTTGCCGGAGCAGCTGGAAGCGGCTGCTGCAGCAGGGGTAGACGCTTTTATCGCCGCTGATCTGGGGGTGATGATGGAAGCACGGAGGGTGGCACCCCAGGTGGATCTTCATGTTTCTACCCAGGCCGGAGTGACCAACTGGCTTACGGCCCGGGAACTCTATCAGCTGGGGGCGCGCCGGGTCATTCTGGCCCGGGAGCTGGATCTGGATGCCATCCGGTGCATTCGGGAGAATACCCCGCCCGACCTGGAGCTGGAGGTTTTTGTACATGGGGCTATGTGTATGTCCTTTTCCGGCCGGTGCCTGCTGTCCAACTATCTTCTGGGACGGGATGCCAACCGGGGAGAATGTGCCCAGCCCTGCCGCTGGAAATATGCCCTGATGGAAGAAAAACGCCCGGGGGAATATTTTCCGGTTTTTGAAGGGGAAGAAGGAAGCTACATCCTCAACGCCCGGGATCTCTGCCTCATCAGGCATCTGGATAAGCTGGCAGCGGCGGGCGTTTCCTCTTTCAAAATTGAGGGCAGATCCAAATCCGCCTACTATGCAGCGGTGATCACCAACGCTTATCGTGCGGCGTCGGAACTCCTGAACTGTCCGGAGGGATACGTTCTTCCCGACTGGCTGGAGGAAGAGACCCGAAAAGTAAGTCATCGGGAGTACTGTGAAGGGTTCCTGTTTGGGCGGCCTGCCCAGGGACAATGCCTGCGCAGCGGAGGGTATCTGCGGGCATGGGAGGTGGCGGCTGTTGTCACGGACTGGCAGGACGGATTGCTGCACTGCTCTCAACGGAACCGAATCCAGGCAGGGGAGAGGCTGGAAGCTCTCCAGCCGGGCGGAATCCCCCCGGTTTGGGTGACCGCAGAGGATCTGCGCAATGGCGACGGAGACCCCATCCCGGCGGCTCCTCACCCTACCATGGATTTTACCATTCGCTGTCCCATTCCCCTGGCAGCCGGTACTCTTTTGAGACGGCCCAAGGAGGAATAGTGTTATCCTGGCGGCGCTGCGGACAAGAACAACGGAGACCGGGAGCCCTTTCCAAAGCCATCCATATTTTGCAAAAAAGCCTGTGGATCCATAAAGGATCTTCCAGGCTTTTTTATTTTAATCAAAAGGCTCAGATACCATCTGATCGGTTTATGCTGACAATGTCGCTCTGGGCTGCAGAAAGACGCGGCGCAGAAGAAACAGAAGCTTTAATCTGGCCGCGTTACCAGCAGATTGGGTGGGTTGAACAAAAAAGAAGAAGAAGGATTGGTGTAATCGTGAATGCCTTTTGAATTTCAAAAAAACTTTTTACTTTTGTGAAAATTATCTCAAAAAATCTTGAGTTGATAAGTCAATTGAAACAAGCGCCATGCCCCAGGTATAATAAAAGTACCATCAACGCGGCGGCAGCCCGGGAATATCGGCACAGAGACGGAGAGTGCGGCAAACAAAGGCCGAAAGGCCTTGATATGCTGCGCTCATTTTATGTTCCGTGGGTCCTGCAGTGCGTTACAGCCTGAGACACAGGGAGGTGTGGGCCTTTCAGGCAAAGTTTTGAGAAGGAAATCCACGGGAGCGGATTTTCCAAACCATGATGAGGAGGTATTTATCGTATGAGCAATTTCGGAAAAGGCATTGACAAAAAAGTCTTTTGGCCGGCCACGATTGTGACCCTGATTTTGGGCGTTTTCTTTTTTGTCTTTCCTCAGCAGAGCAACGACATTCTTAACAAGATCCATGCCTTTACCACCAACGAACTGGGATGGTTCTTCCTGCTGACCGTTATGGGACTGCTGGTCCTCTGTCTGTATTTCGCGTTTTCTCGCATCGGCAATATTGTGCTGGGCGCCCCTGGAGAAAAGCCCACTTACTCCACTGCCACCTGGCTGGGTATGATCCTCACCTCGGGTACCGGCGGCAGCCTGCTGTATCTGTCCGCCATTGAGTGGATCTGGATGTCTGACGCCCCTCCCTTTGGTGTGGCACCCCGGAGCGTGGATGCCATGCGCTGGGCTTCCGCTTTTGGTATGTGGAACTGGGGCCCCTCCGCCTGGGTTTTTATATCGCCTGCGCTGTGCCCATCGGTTATTTCTTCTTTGTCAAAAAGAAAAATAACATGAAGATGAGTGAATACTGCCGTCCCCTGCTGGGCAAGCATGCAGACGGCCTGGCGGGTAATGCGGTCAACTTTGTATATATGTTCGCCCTGCTGGGCGGCGTCTTCACTTCCCTGGCTCTGGGCACTCCCGCCATCTCCAGCGGCATCGCCCACATCCTGGGCATGGAGCAGACCAATATTGTCATCGACGTAATCGTATTGGCCCTGTGGACCTTTGTCCCCCTGGCTGCTCTGGTGCTGGGCCTGCAGAGAGGCGTGGCCATCCTCAGCGACTGGAATGTCCGCGGCTTTATCGTCCTGCTGCTCCTGATTGTGGTACTGG
This sequence comes from uncultured Oscillospiraceae bacterium, assembly GCA_949285935.1. GTDB lineage: Bacteria > Bacillota > Clostridia > Oscillospirales > Ruminococcaceae > Angelakisella. The sequence continues at coordinate 13,021 of CASEAH010000109.1, read as the reverse complement.
GCCCCACCTGGTTCATTTTCAACCACTCCACCGATTCCCTGGGCCTGATGATCCAGAATTATATCTACATGGGTATGTATACCGATCCTCTGGGCGGCAGCGGCTTCCCCCAGGCCTGGACCGTCTTCTATATGTCCTGGTGGGCTGTGTATGCTCTGCCTTTCGGCCTGTTTATTGCCAAAATCTCCAAGGGCCGCACCATCCGCCAGATGGTTCTGGGCGGATTGGGCGCCGGTTCTCTGGGCTGCCTGTTCTTCTACATGGTGCTGCCTTCCATGGGCATCCATATGCAGCTGAGCGGCGCTGTGGACCTGTATACCTCTCTGGCTGAAAAAGGCCGCGGCGGCGTGGTGGTAGACCTGTTCAGCAATGCTCCCGGCGGGTTCTTCATTGTGGCGCTCTTTACCGTCCTGGTGCTGGTGGCCTATATTACCGGCCACGTTTCGGTAGGTTACTCCCTGGCCGCTGCCTGCGAAAAGCGGATCAAGGGTGATGAGGATCCCCAGAAGTGGAACGTCTCCTTCTGGCTCATCCTTTCCGGTGCCGTTTCTCTGGCGCTTTACCTGCTCAACCCCTCTGCTCTGACCCCCTTGCAGACGGTTTCCATCCTCTTTGGTTTCCCGGTCTGCTTTGCCATTCTGGCGCTGATCCTCAGTTTCTTCCGTCAGCTGAAGAAAGACTTCCCCGAGGGCCTGCCCGTTCAGATGAAGAGCGGCGACCGTATTTACGGCGTGCCTGAGTCTGAAGAAGCTCCCCAAAACACCAAAGCCTGAAAACTCCTGATGCGGATCCGCAGGGCCCCGGACCTAACCTTTAGGGCCGGGGCCCTGGCTGAAAACTTCCGGTATAGCCGGAAACCCCGGGAAAGGAGTTGACCGGCCTTGCAGGTAAAAGAAAAGCGACCCCACACTCCGGCGGAAGAGAGCCGGGTGCAGATGGACTCCGGAATGACCATCGTCAGCCTGGCGGTCTTGCTGCTCCTCAGCTTTTCCTTCCTTTTTCTGGACCATTCCGACAGTGGTGTGCTCCAAAAAATTTTTGATTTCATTACCCAGGCTTTTGGCGGCGTATATCTGGTGTACCTGTTTGCCGTACTGGTGCTTTTGGGCGGACTTGCCTTCTCCAAAGCGGGGAGGATCCGCCTGGGGGACGGCCCGCCCCAATATGGGGATCTGAGCTGGTTCAGCATGTTGTTTTGCGCCTGCATCGGATCCAGCATTCTCTATTGGGGAATGATCGAGTGGGCCTACTATATGGGGTCGCCGCCCTTTGGGTTTGCACCCATGGGACGGGAAGCGGCCGAGATCGCGGTGACCTACACCATGTTCCACTGGGGGCTCACCGGATGGGGCACCTACTGTATGGCCGCTGTCATCATCGCCTACTATTTCTTTGTCAAACGCATCCCTGTTTTCCGCATCAGCGTATCCTGCCGGCTGCGGGAGGGACCGAGGAGAAAATTCTGGGCGGATTTTATAGATGTTTTTGTGATCATAGGGCTCTGCTCCGGCGTGGCGGTGAGCGTGGCCCTGGGAACACCTATGGTGGCTCAGGGGCTCCATGCCATCTTCGGTATCCCGGTGGATACCCGCACCCATGTATGGATCGCGCTGGTATGGGCAGTACTTTTCGGCGCCTGTACCGTTTCGGGAGTGGATAAGGGGATCAAGATCCTCAGCAACATCAATTCGGTGCTGGCCCTGGTGTTTGTGGCCTTCCTGCTGTGCTGCGGGCCTACCGTTTTCATTGTCAACAATACAGTCAACAGCCTGGGCGTTATGCTGCAGGAGTTCCTGCGGATGAGCTTCAGCACAGAGCCTTTGGGCAACGGCTTCCCCCAGCTGTGGACAGTTTTCTATTGGGCGTGGTGGATTTCCTATGTACCGGTCATGGGATTGTTTATCGCCAAAATCTCCCGGGGGCGCACCATCCGCCAGGTGATTTTCGGCACTACTGTCCTGGGCAGCATGGGCTGCTGGCTTTTCCAGACGGTGCTGGGCGGCTATGGGCTGGGCCTGCAGCTGTCCGGAGAGCTGGACACGGTTGCCAATCTTGGCACATTGGGTGACTATGGCGCTATGATGGCGCTGCTGCAAACTCTCCCCATGCCCAAACTGGTGATTGGAATTTTTGTGATTTTGTCGTTTGTGTTTCTGGCCACTACCTGTGACTCCTCCGCCTACATTCTGGCCACCATTACGACCCGCCGGATCACCACTTGCCAGGAACCACCCAAGCGCAGCCGCCTGCTGTGGAGCGTGGCCATTATTATCTGGCCGGTTATCCTGCTGGTAGTAGGAGGGCTCAATGTGGTGAAGCTCTGCTCCATGATCGGCTCCATTCCGCTGCTGTTTATCTTTTACCGGATGATCCGGGGATTTTTGGAGGAGCTGAAACAAACCACTGCAAATGTGCCGGCAGTACTGCCGGGAAAGGAGGCCGACTATGAAGATGCAGCTGGAAATCCGTGAATCTTTGGTTTGGGATGTGGCGGTATTCGGAGCCGGCCCGGCGGGGATTGCTGCGGCCTGTACCGCCGCCCGTGCCGGCCTGCGCACCCTGCTGGTGGAGCCCGGCAGCAAGATCGGGGGCGTGATGGCCGTTTGCCCGGGGATGATGCTGGGCGCCGGATATCCTTTGGGAAAGCCCATCGGAGGCTTTTTTGAGGAGTTTGTTCAGAGATTGTATCAAATGGATCCCCCCAGGGCGGTGCGGAGAAAATGCGCTATTCCCGAGTTTGGGGAGGAGGTCATTTATGACCATGAATATGCCATTACGGTGCTGTATCAGATGCTGGAGGAATCGGGGGTGGAGCTGCGGCTGGAAACACTTCCGCTGCAGGTGACTGCTGCCGGCAATGAGATCACCGGTGTTTTGGCCGCCGACCGGTCAGGGGTCTGGCAGATCCGCGCCGGTATCTATCTGGACTGTACCGGCAACGGCGACATTGCCCATCAGGCAGGAGTTCCCAGCCAGGCAGGCAACGAGGATGGGCTGATGATGGGCGGCACCATGACCTTCTTTATGGAAAATGCGGATTGGGACCGGATCTTTGCCGACGGGGAGCTTTATCACAACACGTACGCCCAAAAAGGAATTGCCCAGGGCCGCCTTCACCCGGATATTCCGGAAATCTACTATCTGCGGGGGCTGCGGCCGGGGTCGGTATTTTTCAACACCGTGACCATTGCCGGCGTGGATGGCCGGGATCCCCAAAGTGTGGTCCGGGCTTCCCTGGAAGCCAGAAAACGGTGCCTCCAGCTGGCGGACTTCTGCAAAAGTGACATTCCCGGCTTTGAAAATGCCTGGATCAGCAGCATCGGTCCCCTGATGGGCATCCGTGAGACCCGGAAGCTGGAAGGAATGCACCGTATCACCATTGAGGAGATCGCCGCGGAAACAAAGTTCCCCGACGGGATCGTCGCTTGCGACAACCCCATCGACGATGTCTTCCGGGGGGAGGCCCGTCAGTACTCCAATGACCGGGCGCTCCAGGAGGGAGCCTATTATACCATCCCTTTCCGCTGCCTGGTGCCCCGGGAAGTACGGAATCTGATGTTTGCCGGACGGAATATCTCGGCTGATACCTATGCCTTTGCGTCGGTGCGGGGAATGCCCCAGTGCATGCTCATGGGCCAAAGTGTGGCGGTGGCGGCCAAGATCGCTCTGGACAGGGAATGTGACGTCCAGCAGGTGGACCCCGCACAGGTGGTGGAGAAAATGCTCGCCCAGGGCGTCAACGGCATTGGAGGGCGTCCCCTGTAAGCTTTCATACAGTATGACAGAAGGAGATAAAAATCATGAAAACCATTACAGAGTCCATTCGGGAGATCCCTGTACACGCGGTGACAGATGTGCTGGTAGTGGGCAGCGGCCCCGCGGGCCTGGCGGCAGCCATCGCGGCCAAGCGGGCCGGCGCCGATGTGCTGATCCTGGAACGGTACGGCTGCTTTGGCGGTGTCATCAGCCAGGTGGGGGTGGAAGGCTTTGCCTGGTACCGCCACGAGGGCACAGTGGAAGCGGGCGGCCTGGTCCCGGAATTTGAAAGGGCCTCCATTGAAGTGGGCGGGGAGAACCCCGAGTGCCAGTCCACCAGCCAGGCTCTGGATGCCGAAACCTTTAAATATGCCGCTGATCTTATGGTGGAGCGGGAAGGGATCCGTCCCATCCTCCACTGCACGGCGGTGGCCGCCATTGTGGAGGACGATGAGATCAAGGGCGTGATTACCGAGAGCAAATCCGGACGGCTGGCCATTCTGGCCAAGCGGGTCATCGACTGCACCGGAGATGCGGACATTGTGGCGCTGGCCGGTGCCCCTTACACCAAGGGCCCCAAAAATGAACTGATGAGCGTCACCACCATGTTCCACTGCAAGGGCGTGGACGTGGCCCGGTTCAAGGAGTATGTCAAGAATGAGCTGAAGCCCACCTATAAGGACTGGGGCGGCTATTGGAGTATTGAAACCACCGGTAAGGAGGATGATCTTTTCAGCCCCTACTTTGAGCGGCCCTTTGTGGAGGCTGTCACCGAGGGGATCGTCCCCAAGGAAGAAGGGGCCTGCCTGGGAGGCACCTGGAGCTCTGTCACCGATGAGGGTGAGGTGACCCAGCTGAATGTGGTCTTTATCAGCGGAATCGACTGCACCGACGTGGAGGACCTGACCCGGGCGGAGATCCAGGGGCGGCGCAACGCCATGTATTGTGTGGAAGTCCTGCGAAAAAAAGTCCCTGGCTTTGAAAATGCCAAACTGCGCAACTTTGGCATGACACTGGGTACCCGGGAAAGCCGCAAGGTGGACGGACTTTATTGCCTGACCAAGGAAGACGTGATGAATCAGGGCCGCTTTGAGGACAGCGTGGGAATTTTCCCGGAATTCATCGACGGCATTGGATATCTGATCCTGCCCACCACCGGGCGGTACTATCAAATCCCCTACCGCTGCCTGGTACCCAAGAAGATCGACAACCTGCTGGTAGCAGGACGCTGCATCTGCGGCGACCGGGTGGCCCATGTTTCCTACCGGAATATGAGCTGCTGTGTCACCACCGGCCAGGCGGCAGGTGTGGCGGCGGCCGTTTCCCTCCGGGACGGTGTTACCACCTCCAAGGTGGATGTCACCCATGTCCAGGCCGAGCTGGAGAAACAGAACGTCCGCATCCGGTAACAGGAAATATGCAGAAGCCCGGCGCAGTCTGCGCCGGGCCTTTTTGGAGCAGCGGCCCCTTGCGGGGAGGTTGCGGGAAAGGTATAATAAAAAAGTAGATATGTGAGGCTCCCAGAACGGAAAGGCGGGTGGCAGCAGAATGAAAACCTACTATGAAGACGGACGGCACATCGATGTGCTGGCTGAAACCCAGGTGTTGGTGGTAGGCGGCGGCCCGGCCGGTATGGCAGCGGCCATTGCTGCCGCCCGGGTGGGAGCCAAAACCATGCTTCTTGAGTCCTATGGCTGCTTTGGCGGCAACATTACCCAGTGTGGAGTGGAGGCTATCGCCTGGTTCCGCCACGAAAATACGGTGGAAGCAGGAGGCTTCCTCCGGGAACTGGAAGAGACAGCCCGGCGGATGGGAGCCACACACCCCGAGTGCCAGTCGGTAAGCCAGGCGGTAGATACTGAGCTGTTTAAGGTGGTAGCCGACCGGATGCTGAGTCAGGCAGGCGTCCGGGTACTGCTTCACTGCACGGCGGTCCAGGCCATTGTGGAAGAAGGCAAGATCCGCGGCGTTATTACCGAAAGCAAATCCGGCAGGATGGCTGTATTGGCCCAAAGGGTAGTGGACTGCACCGGCGACGCCGACATTGCCGCCCGGGCGGGCGCGCCTTTTGTCAAACCTTCCCGGGAGGATCTGATTGCCGTGACACCGGTTTTCCATGTCTGCGGAGTCAATCCCGCCCGGTTCCGCTATTATATTGAAAACGAACTCAGACCCACCTATCGGGACTGGGGCGGATACTGGCAGCAGCAGCTGGGAGAGGAGGACAGCCTGGACCTTTTCAGCCCTTATATTGAGGAATGCTTCCATCGGGCACAAAGGGCGGGGCTGATCCCCACCGTCCCCCATGTAATGCTGGGAGGGACTTACAGTGATGTGACCCATGACGGCTCTGTTACCCAGATGAACATGGTCTACCTCAGCAGAGTGGACTGTACCGATGTGTGGGATCTGACCCGGGCGGAGATGGTAGGGCGGGAAAATGCCCTTTATGCCATTACCGCCATGAAAAAATATCTCCCCGGCTTTGAAAACGCCAGGCTGCGTAACTTTGCCATGAAAATCGGGGCCCGGGACTCCCGAAGGATCCGGGGTCAATACTGGCTGACTGCCGATGATGTAATGAGCGAGGCACGCTTTCCCGACTCCATTGGAATTTATCCCGAATTTCTGGACGGTCGGGGCGTTCTGCTGATTCCCACTACCGGGCGGTACTTTCAGGTCCCGTATCGGGTGCTGGTTCCCCAGCACGTGGATAATTTACTGGTAGCGGGGCGCTGCATTTCAGGAGACGAGATCGCCTTTACGGCTTTCCGGAACATTTCCTGCTGTGTCCTCACTGGCCAGGCGGCGGGCGCAGCGGCGGCGGTATCTCTCCAGGAGGGGACCACTACCCAGAATGTTACGGTAGCTGCCGTACAGTCCGTATTGATAAAACAAGGTGTCCGCATTCGCTGAACCATCCATGCCTCTGGAAGGGAGATGTTCTCTCTGACACAATCCATCAAAACCGACTCCAAAAGCGCCAACCAGTCCACCAACCGGCTGCTGAGCCTGGTGGAATACCTTTCGGAGCAGCCGGAACCCATGCGGATTTCCGATATCGCCCAGGGGTGCGGCATGAATGTCAGTACGGTCCACCGTTTTCTTACGGCGCTTCAGGCCCGGGGATACGCTGTTCAGGACCCCGAAAACGGGCGGTACAGCCTTACCTTCAAATTCTGCCGGATCGGCAACAGCATCCGTGCCCGGACCGATCTGCGGGAGATCAGCCTGCCGTATCTTCATGCCATTGCCCAGGAGTTCGGGGATACGGTGGGACTGGCCATTGAATATGATATGGCGGTGATGTATCAGGAGACTTTTCCGGGACCGCTCCGTTCCGGGCTTTCCCTCAATGCGGCGGGGGGATTAGGTCCTCTCCATGCAACAGCGGCGGGAAAGCTTTTTTTATCCTGCTACGATGCGCGGAAGCTGGAACAGTTTTTGGCCATCAAAGGGATGCCGGCCCTGACCCCCGCCACCATTACCTCATTGCCCCAGCTGCGCAAAGAACTGCTTAAAATTCGGGTAAGGGGTTACGCTTCCGACCACCAGGAATCAGTTTCCGGCGCTCAGGAAGTGGCTGCGCCCATCAAGGATTTCACCAATCAGGTGGTGGCGGCAATCACAGTCCGGGGCCCGGTATCCAGGATGACAGAGGAGTATATTCAGAAGCATCTGCCGCTGCTGCTGGAGTCCACAGCTGCTATTTCCTCCCGGATGGGCTACGAGCCCCAGAGGGAAAGCCTCCCTGCATACAGGCGCTGAGAGGCAGCATACCGTCCGTCCATGCGGGATGCTGCCGTTAATGTCGATTTGCCGGTTTCAGATGTGAACACCGGGAAATGTGGTATTTACGACCTACAAAATGGAAAAGAAGAAAACGCTTTTTATAGGGTGCAGGGGCAGAAGCGCCTAAAAACAGCATGCCTCTGTCCCCATCGTGCAGTTTGCAGCTTTGGTACAAAAATCGGCAGGCTCCTGATTCCAAAGTGTCCCAGGCGTTTCCCGTGTTTTTGAAAGCTCATCTGCAAACGGCAGGCTATGGAAAGAGCAGGCGGCCCTTGAGGGATTTTCCCATGCTGTGGAAAGATGGGGATGTGCTCTTACAAAGGCTTTTATAAAAAGAAGTGCGGCGACAGCCTGCAAAATAAAACCCGGAAAAACATGAAACCGATGCCTTTCAAAGCTATTTCAGCTTAAAAAGGCATCGGTTTCATAGGCTTTTTGAAGGATGATTCTCAGAAACTTTTTCCAGCCAATTATTTTGTCGGGTAAAACCGATAATGTGCCAGTTGGATAGGAATTTCAAAAGGCTGCAGAACACGAAAAATTCTTTTGAGCAGCTGCGCGGTGTTGTGGGTAATTTGGAGGTTCCTGCTGGATGAAACTCACCGTCAGTTATAAATGCAGTTAAATACAGGCATCATTTCAGAAATCCACTCATTAGACTGGCGATCATAAAATTTTGTATCCGAATTTACCGCAAAGGGGATACCGGCATTCGTTAACTGCTGAGTGATATAGCTGGCAAATGAGATTTGTTCTTCGATTGTGTAGTCATTGCCATCATTATAATTGCCTGGCATCCAGGCCCCCACCCATGTGGGAATTCCTGTGTTTTTCTGCCATTCCAGTGCAAGCTGGATTTTTTCGTCGATGAGGGCACGTTCTTGCGGTGTCCCGGTAGTCCACAGCTTGCGGTCATTTGTTTTGCTGGGGCCCGCGGCATAAAAATGCCATTCTGCCATCAGATAGCCGTTATGCTGAGTGGGGATTTCCAATTCGTGCAGGTAGGCGGGATCAGAGCGGAAACGGGGGGAAATCATAATAATGCGGTCAGGATTTGTTTTTCTGATTTCGGTTACCAGTTGTTCATAGATTTCATTCAGTTTTTCTGGCTGTTTGTTTAGCGCATCGGTGGATTCGATCAATAAATCAAAGGACAGCAAATAAGAAGTGTTTTGATATCGCTGTGCAACGGTGGCCCACCAGTCTACCACTTTTTTAATATTTTCCTGGGTGGGGGCATTTTTAAACTCATCCGCCTGATAAGCGATAATTGGAATTATGCCATGATTCAGGCAATCCTTGATTTGTTGGTCCAATCCCTTTAGAAGATCGTCCGTGGCATTGTCCGCAATGCGGATCCGCACGTGGGAAATGCCTGCTTCCAAAAAATCCGTTACAGCCTGGGCATTATAGTATTTCCTTCCCTGATTTGTTTTGGACCAATCCACATCCATCCCTTTTCTCAGCAGCTTTTGATATTCTGCCGGAAAGATAGGGTGCTTTCCATCCTCATCTGAAGGACATTCTGATGATTGTGCAGACGATTCTTTCGGAACATCCGGTGTTCTCTGGAATGATGAGGAAGAACCTGTATTTCCTGTTGTATCATTGAATATGCCGGAGGGGTCTTCCGTGCCGTTCAGCTCTCCATCTGAATCGGAAGTATCTTGTGCACCGCTGCTTTCCTCCATAAGGCCTGATGGTTCCTGCATGGTTTGGGGCAAAGACGGCGCGGGATTTTTTTCTGCTGCAGAGCAGGCGGCAAAAATGCCAGCAAACAACACCGACACCCAGAAAGAACAACGTTTTTTCATAATTTCCTCCATGAACATATTACAAATATAAAAGTATGTCGATTATGTGCTGCAAGCAAACAGGGCAGTGATTTGATCGCCGCTTTGCCTGCTATGATTTATTTTCTGTGAGCACTATAAAATCTCACTCTTTTCAGATCGAAGTGAAGAACAGTTTTTACTGGTTTGACATGGATGAACATTCGGATTTTACATAGAAAAGGCCACCGGCACAGGCAGCAACGCGGAAAAATACAGATGGATAAGCTCCTGAATGCTTATTTACCGGCTCAAAAGGCAATGCTTTTGCAGGAGGCAAAACAAAAAGACACCCATTTGGGTGTCTTTTTGTTTGGTGGAGACGATGGGGATCGAACCCACTACCTCTTGAATGCCATTCAAGCGCTCTCCCAGGTGAGCTACGCCCCCACATGGCTTTTAGTTGTTTGCGTCATTCACAACGCTTGATCATTATAACCAATCCTCAAAAGAAAGTCAAGGGGTTTTAGAAGTTTTTTTGATTTTTTTAAAAAAAATTGCCGGATGGAAAAAGTTCTTTTTTCTTAGAAGAAATTTTCATCTTTCCTTTGACTTTTCTTCCGGTTTCCATTATCCTTGTGCTGTAACAGGAATGCGGGGGTGGGAGCGGATGGAAGAGACAGCCCAAAAGCTTCGCAAGATGTCTGAGGATCTGGGCTTGTGGGATCTGGGCTTTTTTAAAGATGAGCAGGCGCCCGGCGATTTGCATTACGGAATTTCTTTGATTGCCCGGCTTTCGGACGCAGTGGTGCAGGAGATATGCGATGCGCCTACCCATAGCTATTTTCATCATTACCGGACGGTCAACGCCTGGCTGGATCAGTGTATGCTGCAGTTGGGAATGCTGCTTCAGCGGGAAGGATGGCGTTATCTTCCCATTCCGGCCTCCCAGAGCGTTCCTACGCCCTCCGACCCCAATGGCTATCATGGCCGCTACTCCCACAAAGAAGGGGCCTGCCGGGCGGGACTGGGCACCATGGGAAAAAGCGGATTGTTCCTTCACCGGCAGTGGGGACCCCGGGTGCGGATCGGCACCGTTTTTACCGATTGCCCTCTGCCCGTGCCCACGGCACAATTTCCCCCATCGGTCTGCGGCGACTGTCAGGCCTGCGTGGCGGCCTGCCCGGCTCAGGCCATCCGCGGGGAAACCTGGAGACCGGATATTCCGGAATTTTCCCTGGTAGACCCCCGTGCCTGCAGCAGGTATATGAAAGAACACTTTGGCCATATTGGCAGAGGGGCTGTATGCGGCATTTGTATGCGGGTTTGCCCCAAAGGAAAAACACCATAGGAAAAGGCGTTCCGGGACGGCATAAACCGGAACTTACGGAAGATAAGATTCTGCCGGAAAGGAGGTCGCTTTGTATCTGTCCCGATTTTGCGGGATAGCTGACGCCATAGAAGGCGAGCACCCGGTCCTGCTTTGCCGGACGGAAGTGCCGGCAAGGAGCGGTTCCCTTATGATTTCTCCAGTTTTGCTGTGCAAGGGCAGGAGTGCCCTTCAATGATTACAGCGGCCGGAATACCCCGGCCGGGAAAGTGAGAGTCGATCATGGAAACTCCTTCTGAAATCCATCCTGAAACCGGACGCCCTGAGGTACAGATGAAAAAAGCCGTCAGCCTGGAAAGCTTTGTATTTCTGGGACTCTTTTTGGGCCTGTTTGGGGCGTTGGGCAGTATCATGGGGATCATCAATCTGATGAATACGCTGATGAATACCGCCTACCAGCTGTTGATGGAAACGGTGTTTTATATTATGGCCATTGCCGTGCTGGCCGGCGCGGTATCCGGCCTGTTGGTGGAGTTCGGTGTAGTCTCTGTAGTGAATAAGGCAGTTTCACCGCTGATGCGTCCGCTGTATGATTTGCCGGGTGCCAGTATTCTGGGTGTGCTGGCCACCTATTTGTCGGACAATCCCGCCATTCTGACCTTGGCGGACGATATCTCTTTCCGCCGCTATTTTAAAAAATATCAGCTTCCTGCCCTGACCAATATTGGTACAGCCTTCGGAATGGGAATGATCATTACTGCCTTTATGGTAGGAGTACGGGCTCCGGCAGGGGAAAATTTTGTTGCTGCGGCGCTGATCGGCAACCTGGGGGCCATTGTAGGCAGTGTGGTAAGCGTCCGGCTGATGCTGCGCTTTACCCGCAAGGTTTACGGTACCCAGGAGTACTGCGACACACCTGCCGACAGTGATTGCGTGCCCTTGACCCAATACCGGGTGGTGCGCCCGGGCAGTGTGGGTTCCCGGTTCATTGAGGCCATGCTGGCTGGAGGAAAATCGGGAGTACATATGGGAATGGAAATTATCCCCGGCGTGCTGGTCATCTGCTCTCTGGTGATGCTGCTTACCAACGGCCCCTCCGCCTCTGGCGAATATACCGGAGCGGCCTATGAAGGAGTGGCTTTGCTGCCCTGGGTGGGAGAGAAGCTGCAGTTCATCCTTTCGCCTCTTTTTGGGTTCCAGAGCGCCCAGGGGGTAGCGGTACCCATTACTGCTTTGGGTGCTGCCGGAGCAGCCATTGGATTGGTGCCCCGCATGGTGGAGCAGGGCCTGGCGGGAGGCAATGATATCGCGGTCTTTACCGCCATGTGCATGTGCTGGAGCGGATACCTGAGCACCCATGTGGCCATGATGGACAGCCTGCGGTGCAGCCATCTCACCGGCAAGGCAATTTTGAGCCATACGGTAGGCGGTTTGGTCAGCGGTGTGGCAGCCCACTGGCTGTATATGTTGTTTATGGCTGTGGCGTAAGCTGTCAGCCTTGGCTGTAACAAAACAGACAGGAGATGCGTTGCAAGGCGGATCTCCTGTCTGTTTTTGTTGGAGGAGACTCCCGGCTCTGACGGCAGCGGTCCGCAAAAAAGCTTCCGCTGCAAGCATCCAGCCCAGGAGGCTGTCAAGAACAATCTTATGGGGCGGTAGGTTGTCTTAAAACGGTGATTGCCCGTTTACCAGGCGGTGGAGCAAAGGGTACAGGAGAAAGATTTAATTCGTTTAAAGAAATATATTTCAAATTGAAATTTTGGAGGCATTATCCATTTTCCCAACTTGATATTATCCATATTCATTTACCATGGTTATACCAGGTTGGGGAACAGAGGCAAGGAAATCGAGCAAATACTTTTAATTTCCCAACAGTTTGGATTTCTTATTTGTATCCATACATTTCCAGTATGCAGTATCTAAGCATAAAGGTAGATAGATTTGATTTTTTAAAAAATTTGTGATACATTGTATTGAATAAACAATGGAAAGAGGTGGTAGCCTCTCTATGAAACTTTTTGATATCTTTGACAAAAACGGAACTAAAATTGCAGAGGCACATGAAGCTTCAAGTGAGGATGGGTGTTTTGTTTTTTTGTTGCAATAATTGGCGTCCTTTTCTTTTTGGGTGGTGGATTTGCCAGTTGGTATGTGTTTTTTAAAGAAGGATATTATCATGAATATTTATTTCTGGTTATAGTTACAATGGTGATAGTAGCCGTTTCTTCTTTCTTCTGCCTTTTACAGTTTAAAAGGATTATCCATGCCATCTTTGTATCCATGTTAATTGGAGGAATTACTTTCGGACTTCTCGGCTCTATTTTAAAGTTAGATTCGTTTTTTGCAGGATTGCTTCTTGGCATTTGGATTT
>CASEAH010000108.1 GCA_949285935.1 uncultured Oscillospiraceae bacterium | reverse complement strand
CCTTTTCCCGTTGTACCTTTGGGACATCAAGTCATCGCTGCCGGCTGTTTCTATCATCGATGCCGAACCAGTGACTTTTGCTTGTACCAGTACAGCCGAAAAGACTGCGAACAGCATAAAACCCGCCCTCTGCCAACTGGCAGAGGGCGGGTCCCAATATTTTCGATTCAGGAAGTTGCGGAGATCATTCTCCCATTTCCCGGCGCACCTGGCAGAAGCAATCCACCACATGGGCCAGGTCTTCCTTGGTGTGCGCGGCAGAAAGCTGGGTACGGATACGGGCCTTGCCCTTAGGTACCACCGGATAGGTAAAGCTGATAACATAAACGCCTTTTTCCAGCATCCGGGCAGCCATTTCAGCCGCTTTATGCTCGTCATACAGCATAACGGGCACAATGGGGTGTTCGCCGGGGATAATGTCAAAGCCGGCCTCTGTAAGCAGGCGGCGGAAATAAGCGGTATTTTCAAACAAAGTGTCCCGGAGGGTCGTGCTTTCCTCCAGCAGCTCCAGGGCCCGCAGGCTGGCGGCTGCTACCGCGGGGGCCATGGTGTTGGAGAAGAGGTAGGGACGGCTGCGCTGCCGCAGCAGGTCTACGATCTCCTTGCGGGCGCTGGTAAAGCCGCCGGAAGCGCCGCCCAAAGCCTTTCCGAAGGTACCGGTAATAATGTCGGGGCGACCGGTGACGCCGCAGTGCTCTGCGGTTCCCCGGCCGGTGGCTCCCACAAAACCGCTGGCATGGCTGTCATCCACCATCACCAAAGCGTCGTACTCATCCGCCAGGTCACAGATGGCCTTAAGATTGGCAATGATGCCGTCCATGGAAAAAACGCCGTCGGTGGCAATGAGACGGATCCGGCAGTCTTTGGTTTCCTCCAGCTTGGCCCGCAGATCGTCCATATCGTTGTTGCGGTAGCGCAGACGCTTGGCCTTGCACAGGCGAATACCGTCAATGATACTGGCATGGTTCAGCTCGTCGCTGATAACAGCGTCCTGATCGGTAAGCAGAGTCTCAAACAGGCCGCCGTTGGCGTCGAAGCAGGAAGAATACAGGATTGTATCCTCGGTGCCCAGGAAACGGCTGACCTTCTCCTCCAGATCCTTGTGGATCTGCTGGGTGCCGCAGATAAACCGGACGGAAGACAGGCCGTAGCCCCAGCGGTCATAGGCATCCTTGGCCGCCTGAATGATCCGGGGGTCGTCAGCCAGGCCCAGGTAGTTGTTGGCGCACATATTGATAACTCCCCGGCTGAGGGTGGTGTCAATCACCTTGGTCTGCGGGGTGGTAATAATCCGCTCGGATTTGAGAGTTCCGGCGGCTTGAATGCTTTCCAGCTCGCTTTGGTAGATATTCAGAGCAGATTTTTTCATCATGTTTTCCCCTTTCTCTTCTCAGGCGTGCAGCTTGCTCCAATCCAGAATAACCTTGCCGGACTTTCCGGAGTTCATGGCCTCAAAGCCCTTTTCATAATCCCGGATATCGAAGCGATGGGTAATGATGGGACTGATATTCAGGCCGCTTTCCAGCATGCTGGTCATCTTGTACCAGGTCTCATACATCTGGCGTCCGTAAATGCCCCGGATGGTCAAGCCATTGAAAATCACTTTATTCCAGTCAATGGCCTCGCTGTGGTCAGGCAATCCCAACAGGGCGATCTTGCCGCCGTGGAACATGACATCCACCATGCTGCGGAAGGCCGCCGGGCTGCCGGACATTTCCAGGCCCACGTCAAAGCCTTCCTTCATTCCCAGGCGCTTCATCACATCGGTAAGACTCTCCCGGGCCACGTTGACCGTGGATTCCACTCCCAGCTTTCTGGCCAGTTCCAGGCGGTAGTCGTTCATGTCGGTGATGACCACATGCCGGGCTCCTGCGTGGCGGACGACCGCGGCAGCCATGATGCCGATGGGGCCCGCACCGGTGATGAGTACGTCCTCGCCGATCAGATCAAAGGAAAGAGCCGTATGTACCGCGTTGCCAAAGGGATCAAAAATGGAATAAAGCTCCTCAGGGACCTTATCGGAGCAGCGCCATACATTGCTGGCGGGAATCACCAGATACTCGGCAAACGCGCCGCTGCGGTTGACGCCTACACCCTGGGTATTTTTGCACAGATGGCGGCGTCCGGCCAGGCAGTTGCGGCATGTCCCGCAAACGATATGGCCTTCGCCGCTTACCAGTTCACCCACCTGGAAGCCGCCCACGTTGCTGCCCACTTCCACGATTTCGCCCACAAATTCATGGCCAACGGTCATGCCTACGGGAATGGTCTGCTGGGCCCATTCATTCCAGTTGTAAATATGAACATCTGTGCCGCAGATGGCCGTTTTGTGGATCTTGATTTTGACATCATTGATACCCACCTCAGGTACGGGTACCTCTTCCATCCACAGGCCGGGGGCCGCCTTCTTTTTGGTCAGCGCAACCATGGTTTCCATCTTGAATCCTCCTCGGATGTTTTTAGTATGCGCACATCTTATGCGCTTTTTATCATCATATCAAGGACAGTTCTAAAAATCAACTGGTTTTCAGCCTCTTTTTAAGGATTTCTCACAACGCATACATCTGTATTTTCAAGGGGCACAGTTCTGCCGGTTTTCCGTGGTCTGCAAAGCTGGTTTCCTTGCATCTTACAGTCAAAAATTGACCCGCCCAGATCTCCCGGGGATCCTAAAAGCAGAATTTCCGGAGCGCACCGGATTTTCTCCCCCGTCCCTTACTTCTTTTGTATCGTTGGCTGTCCGCGTATTTATAATACAAAGGGAGTTTTTCTGTCCGCCTTATTTCCACAGCCTTTGGGAGCCGCTGGCCATCCTGGTGATTCTTTCCATGGAAAAAGGCGTTCCGCCTGTAGCAGAACGCCTTCAGTACAAATGTTATCAGTCCAAATAGACCCGTATCACCCTCTGGGTCAGACCACAGACCTTTTCATAGCTGATGGTATCGGTCAGGCCTGCCAGTTCGTCCATGGTAATGGTCTCCTGTCCATCGGTTCCGGCCAGGGTCACCACATCACCCATGGCCACCCCCGGAATCTCGGTGACGTCGGCCATCATCTGATCCATACACACCCGGCCTACCACCGGTGCCCTCCTGCCCCGGATCAGGACATCCGCCCTGCCGCCCAAAGCCCGCAGGTAACCGTCCGCATATCCCACCGGGATGGTGGCGATCCGTCGTTCTTCCGTGGCCGTGTAGATCCTGCCGTAGCTCACCGTATCTCCAGGGCGGATGGTTTTAACCAGAGACACCACCGACCGCAACGACATGACAGGCCGAAGGTCCACTCTGCCGGCCATCTGATTGGAAGGGTCCATGCCGTAGGTACAGATCCCCATCCGCACCATGTCCAGCCGCATCTCCGGAAAAAGCAGGCCCGCCGCGGAGTTACAGCAGTGGCACAATCCCGGGTCGGCGCCGTGAGCGGTAAGATAGGCACAGGCTTCCTGGAACCGCTGGAACTGTTGCCGTGTAAAGGAGACGGATTCTGGGTTCTCCGGCTCATCGGCTACTGCAAAATGGGTAAAAGTTCCGGTGACCCGGAAGCGGGATTCCCGGGCGGCATCCAGGAGCGCCTCCAGGTCCTCCTTATTCCGGGAATCAAAGCCCAGCCGCCCCATGCCGCTGTCCACCTTGAGATGAACGTCCACCGTTACGCCGGCCTGCTGCGCAGCTTCCGCCAGCGCCCGGGCGTATTCCCGGGAATAAACTGTTTGCGTGATCTTTTTCTCTGCCAGAACTGCGGCGCAGGAAGGATCCGTCCAGCCAAAAATAAGTACCGGGCGAAAGATTCCCGCCTCCCGCAAGGCCAGTGCTTCTTCCAGGGAAGCCACACCAAACCAGTCGGCCCCCAGCTTTTGAAGGGCCGGCGCTACCACCGCGGCCCCATGGCCATAGGCGTCAGCCTTGACCACCGCCAGATACCGGCTGGCACCAATGGCGCTGCGGATCACCTGATAATTATGACGCAGATGGTCCAGGCGGATCTCCGCCCGGATCCGTGCAGTATGTTCCAATGGAAGTCCCCTCCATCCGATTTTTCTTTTGTCAGTATAATCCTTTTGGGTATGTTTTACAACTGCTTTGTGCTATAATATGTTTATATTGAATAAGAACCTGTAAGAACGGATGTGAAGCTGATGGCCCGTTCCGGCCTGCGCCGCGTATATTTTATGGATGAACTGCGCGGTTTCCTGATTATTTTTGTGGTGTTGTACCACCTGCTGTACGATTTGACGGTGATTTTCCCGGTGGAGATCCCATGGATGTTCTCTCCCTGGATGAATACGCTCCGGGACCTGTTCACTGGCACCCTGATCACCATTTCCGGTATCTCCTGCCTGTATTCCCGGAGCAACATCCGCCGGGGGTTCAAAACGCTGGGCTGCGGTCTGATCCTGACAGCCGCAACTTACTTTTTCATTCCCGGGCAGATCATCCTTTTTGGCATCCTGCACTTTTTTGGCTGTGCCATGATCCTGTATGGCCTGGTGGAAAAGCTGTTCTCCCATATTCCTGCCTGGATCGGGTTTCCTCTTTCGGTGTTTCTTTTCTTTTTCACCCGTAACATCTATTACGGCGTCGTTGGCCTGGGCGGGTTTTCCTTTTATATGCCTGCCTTCCTCTATGGCCATCCGCTGCTTTTCCCTCTGGGGTTTGCCTGCCCTGGAATTTTTTCCGCAGATTACTACCCCATCATTCCCTGGGTCTTTCTGTTTTTCGCGGGTGCTTTTCTGGGCCGCTTTATCCGAGCCGGCAAAGCCCCGGACTTTCTGTACCGCCGCCATTTCCCACCTCTGGCTTTTGTGGGGCGCCACACATTATTTATTTATATGGTGCATCAGCCTGTTTTGTACGGGATCCTCTATCTTATTTTCCGGGGTGTTTGACCATATGGGGCGGGATTTGATGAATGGTCCCTGTTGGCGGGAGGACGCCCACCGCCGCAGAGGCTTTCTTGCACGATCTGCCTGCCCAAGGTCCTGCTGCTGATAAAGCGGCGGAACTTCCCGGTACGATCCTTCGGTTCCGCCGTTCACCCTTCCCGGACAGGCCATCGCCGGCTCCATGGCGTTCTGCCGTTCTTTCCTTCTGTGCCGCCGTTTTGCGATTTGTCACAGAGGATAAGGACGGCTCTTTCTCTGTTAAAGGGACGCTTCAAAATAGTACCAGCAATCTGCCAATTTTTGTGTGACGCCGTAGTTGTCCCCCTCGCCTTCCCACCGCCAGCGGCCTTGTCCGTCCTCCGTGAGAGGGATTTGGGCATTCTGAAAAGCAAGCGGCACATCATCCGGCGAGTAGTAGCAGCCGTAGTAGGTGTTTCCACGGGTATCCAGGATAAACTCATCCATAGGATGCTCCCCGTCCCAGGCGTTATAATATTTTCCGCTTAACTCAGCAGGGATGGGCCGCTCCTGGTCCAAAAGATCCGAAAGCGTTTTGCCGTTCTCATACACAAAACGGGCTGCTTTTTTCTCCGGTGTGTTCATCCAGAACAGCACCCCGATAAAAAACGCGGCCATTACCAACGTGGTTACCACCGTCTGTATTCTTTGCTTCTTCAATGGATCTGCACTCCTTCCGGTTTCCTTTCTGCGGCCATCATGATGCCGCCTGCGTTTCCCGGGCAGTTGTCCCCCGGCAGCTGTTTCGGCCCCTTGGTTTTCCCCTGTAATTTCTTTCCTCTTCTGGTGCTGCCTGTTCCTGTGGGAAAAATCCTGTCGCCGTACCTTCAAAATTCCGTACCATGGCAGGATCAGGGTTTCCTGTAAACGCTCAGCACAAAATCGCCCTGCGTCGTCAGGCTTTCCATGGCTTCCAGCCGCTCCCGGGATTCCCGGGGGCTTTTCCATACATAGGGGGTCATCTGGAACAGATCCTGCAGCAGCTGCCGGTCGGGAACCGTAAACTCCTGTGCGATGGTCACCCTCTTTTCCAGGATCAGCCCTGCCTCCGCTTCCGGTTCCGGTACCGGACCGTTGCGGTATGCCCTGTCATATAAGCATTCCTTCAGAGACAGCAGATGATCGGGGCCGGGGCTGACTACCAGCAGGTATCCCCCCGGGCGCAGTACCCGCCGGAACTCTCTCCCGGCAATGGGAGCAAAAAGGTTCAGGATCAAATGAGCCTGGCTATCCGCCACCGGCATGTCAAAAATAGACGCCACCGCCCAAATTTCCCGGGGATCCTTACGGGCAGCGCTGCGCAGGGCGAACTTGGAAATATCCAGTCCCACCACAGTGGGATCCGCTCCCTGTTCCCGCAAGGCCTGGGCTGTCTGAATGGTGTACCATCCTTCGCCGCAGCCTGCATCCACCACCCATGGACGGGAAACGCCCCGCAGCAGTACAGCCGCTTCTTTCGCCACCTGTTCACCCAGAAACCCATAGCAACCTGATGCCAAAAACCGTTCCCGGGCCGCCACCATCTCCCTGGAGTCTCCCGGTATCTTGGCGTGCTTCCGGGATGAAAGCAGCAGATTCACGTACCCCTGGGAGGCAATATCATAGCTGTGTCCCCGGATGCACCTCCAGGTCTTTTCCTCCCGCTTCAACGGCTGCCGGCATACCGGACATATGACTCCCTCCATGGATCGTACCTCCTGCGTGGGCTTTCCGGCGCCCAAAGCAGCCTGCCGCACCAGCGCCTTTTCCGCTGCCCCTTGTCCGGCAGCGGATTCACAAGAAAGCCCATCATTTATTTCGTGGTTCATGACGATATTATAGCAAAAAAACCGGCATATGTGTTATAATGAAACCCAAAAGAAACGGCAATTGAACAGATGGAGGTCCTCTATGGAACAACAGCAGCAACTCAAGCAGCGTTTTCTTTCTATTTTTTCGGAAAATGTGGTTCGGGAAGGCAGCGCGGAGCTGCTCAAATGGCTGGAAGGTACCGACTTTTTTACCGCCCCTGCCAGCACCCGTTATCACTGCGCCTGTCCGTCCGGGCTGCTTCTCCACAGCCTGAATGTATACGACGTGATGATGGAGCGGCATTTTGTGGAAGGAGAGGACAGCCGGGAAAGCTTTGCCCTTTGTGCTCTGCTTCATGACCTGTGCAAAGCCCAATTTTATAAAATTTCCACCCGCAATGTCAAAAATGAGGAAACCAACCAGTGGGAAAAGGTCCCTTACTATACGGTGGAGGATTCCTTCCCCTACGGGCACGGCGAAAAGAGCGTCTACCTCATTGAACGATTTGTCCGGCTCAAGCCGGCGGAGGCTACCGCCATCCGTTGGCACATGGGAGGCTTTGACGACTCGGTAAAAGGCGGCTGCGGAGCCATCAGCCTGGCTTTTGACCGTTATCCCCTTGCGGTGAAGCTGCATTTGTCCGACCTGGAGGCCACCTACCTCCGGGAAAAGGGGACCTCCGTGATCAATCGGAAATAACACGTCCCAAAAGACCGGATCGTTCTCCGGCTTTCCCGGGCAAAAATCCGATTTCCGAAGCATATTCCTTGCCTTCAGCCAAGGGGGAACGATTTTTATTGTCTTGGCTGCGGTCATGACCTCTGGCAAAGCCGGGGGTTTGGGAAAGCACCGGAAGAGCATTTTACCGGCAGGCCTCCCGGGGGAGGCTTTGCATCCTTTTCCTTCTGCATCTTCTGCCATATTGACTGTAGACAAGCAAACCTTTTTCGGTAAACCGCATCAGTGATTTGGCTTTTGATAACGGTTTGCTGCGTCCCATGCTTACGGTTAAAGCTTTTTATACTTCCCGGCAGAGCGGGGGGTGCCTTACCCTGAGGCCTGCAGCACATCAATCATACATAACGACCTCGCCGGTGTTTTGCACAGGCCCGTTTGGTGGGCTTCCATCGGCCGAGCCTACAATACTTCTATTGCATGCAGCGCCCCATTACATTAAAAATAGCGGTGGGGTGCTTCTCCTTCGGCCGCTTGTGTCTGTTACTCTCTGCCCTATCCGTTCAGTAACATGTCCCCCCTTCGCTGAGATATTTTTTCTGAGCATGGCTAAAGCTTTTTGGAACCACCGGCACAGCCGGTGGTTTTCACTTACAAAAAGCCGCCGCCTTTGGAAAGCTGTTTTTCCAAAGGCGGCGGCTTTATCTTCTTGCTTGGGGCTCAGAATCAGTAGTTTTCGCAGTTCACCTCAAAATAGCTCTGAGGATGGGCGCAAACGGGGCAGACCTCCGGAGCGGCGGTTCCCACTACGATATGGCCGCAGTTGCGGCATTCCCACACCTTTACCTGGCTCTTGGCAAAGACTTCCGCGTTCTCCACATTGCGCAGCAGAGCGCGGTAGCGTTCCTCATGGTGCTTCTCAATAGCTGCTACCATGCGGAATTTGGCCGCCAGTTCGGGGAACCCTTCCTCGTCGGCAGTTTTGGCAAAACCTTCATACATATCCGTCCACTCATAGTTCTCTCCTTCGGCGGCATGGAGAAGGTTTTCGGAAGTGTCTCCCAATCCATTCAGTTCCTTGAACCACATTTTGGCATGTTCTTTCTCATTGTCGGCTGTTTTGAGAAACAGGGCCGCGATCTGCTCGTAGCCTTCCTTTTTGGCTACAGAAGAGAAATAGGTATACTTGTTGCGGGCCTGAGACTCCCCGGCAAATGCCGCCTCCAGATTTTTCTCCGTCTGGGTCCCGGCATATTTGCTGCCGCCTTTAGGCTCTTCCAGTTTTTCAAAGGCGGAAGCAGACTGCTTGCAGATGGGGCAGGTAAAATCTGCAGGCAGTTCCTCTCCTTCATAAATATAGCCGCATACTTTGCATTTCCACTTGCTCATCTTTTTTACGTCTCCTTTTGTGTTTTGATCGTTGCAGGGGATCAGTTCCAGCAATTTTTTCGCCGCCTCCAGCGGAAATTCCGGAGAGGGAGGATTGCTCACCCAGCTTTCCAGCAGTTCATGGGTATTTCCGCTTTGGGGAAGCATATATCCCGCTTCCCGCAGAAGGTCCTCGTTGACCAGGCGGACGGATTTGCCCACCGCTTTGAGCAGACGGTGCAGGCCGTCGCTTCCGGTTTCTTCCGCCAGCCGCAGCGCAATTTTTTCCTGAGCAGCCTTGCTCCTGGCCAGAGAATTGGCCAGCGCCACCACATCCTGAGATTTTTTCTGCTGGGGGGGATACTCCTCAGGGACCATGGAGATGGCTCCGCTGGGGCAGGCGTCGGCACATACGCCGCAGCCCGTGCATTTACCGGGATCAATGACGCTGTTCTCGGTATCGGTAGCCCCGGTGGGGCAGACATACAGGCACAAACAGTCTTTGGTGCACAAACGCAGGTTTCTTACAGCAATCCGTTTCATGCGTCAGTTCCTCCCTTCTATCTTCTCAAATTTCCATGCGGGAACCTTGCAGACCGGGCAAAGCTCCGGAGCCTGGTCGCCCACATAGACAAAACCGCAGACGGTGCAGACCCAGACCTGGGTATCTTTCAGGAAGGCCTCCCCTTCCTTCTGATACCGCTGGAGCAGAGAGGAAAGGATATTGGTGACCTTTTCGCCCCAAACGCGGACGCGCTGGGTCCCCCGGTCTCCCGCAGCCTGAGCACCGGACTGAAGGGCGGGATAGCCTTCCTCCAGATCATTCCGAATCAGCTCCAGGAGCCGCTCCATATCTTCTCCCGGAACTTCGGGGGTCGCCGCGGTAAAGAAATCCGCCAGCTCCCGGAACAGGGCAGCCTCCTGGTCCTTATACTGCTTCTCACATCCCCGGGCCAGATTGGAGCATACTGCTGCCAACTCCCCGGCGGACAGCTTCTTCATATCCTCCGTGATGCGGACCGGTTGGGTGGGCCGGGGCGCATCCTTTTTTTCGCTCTGGAGAACAAACGACGCCTTGTCCGCACCGCACAACGGGCACACCCAGTTGTCCGGCAAATCCGCAAACGCCTTGCCTTCCTTTTGTTCATCATAAATGTAACCGCAAACCTTGCAAACCCATTTGCCCATGCTTTCTCCTCCTTTCGCCTGCAGCTTTCCGCTCCTGTCCTCATAGGCAGTGTGAAGCATTTTTTCTGCCATTTCGCTTAACGGCTGCCCATAAAACTCCTCATATACCCGGAGGATGTCCGGATTTTCATGGCTTTTGCGCAATGGCATGGCTTTGTCCCGACGGTACAATCCTTCGATCCGGCTCTGCCGGGTCTGGTTGGCGTCCTTCAGAAGGTCCTTGGGCTGTCCGCCTCCGCCGATGCATCCTCCCGGGCAGGCCATCACCTCGACAAAATGATACTCTTTTCCCCCCTGGCTGATGCGATCCAGCATTTTACGGGCATTGGCAGTGCCATAAACCACCGCCACATTCAGCTCCAGTTGGCCGATTTTTACTGCGGCCTCCCGGATTCCCTCATAACCACGCACCGGCTGCAGGTCATAAAAGGCTGAGGGGGCCTCTTCTCCGGTAACATATTCATAAGCTGTGCGCAGAGCCGCTTCCATCACACCGCCGGTATTGCCGAAAATAACCCCCGCTCCCGAAGATTTTCCCATGATTGCATCATAAGGGGATTCCTCCAGGGATGCAAAGTCGATTCCCTCTTCCCGGGCCCATCGAGCCAGCTCCCGGGTGGTAATCACATGATCCATGTCCCGCATTCCCGGGATTCCGTGATAATCGGCAGCAGCATGCATTTCCTCTCTGCGGATCTCAAACTTTTTGGCAGTACAGGGCGTCAGCGCCACATTGACGATTTTTTGGGGGTCCAGACCCATTTTGCGGGCAAAATAGGTTTTTATGGTCGGCCCCTGCATGCCGATAGGGCTTTTGGCGGTAGAGAGATGGGGCAGAAGCTGAGGATAATACAGCTCCGCAAAATGCACCCATCCGGGGCAGCAGCTGGTAAACTGAGGCAGAGGCTTATCCTTCTCTGTGACCCGGCGGATCAGTTCGCTGGCTTCCTCCACAATGGTCAGGTCGGCAGCAAAGTTGGTGTCCAGCACATAATCGGCGCCCAGGGCCCGCAGCAGAGCCACCATCTTGCCTTCCACAAAGGTGCCGGGCTCCAGGCCAAATTCCTCTCCCAGCGCCACCCGGACAGAAGGGGATGTGCTGACGATCACCACCCGGTCAGGATCCGCCGCCGCTTTCTTTACCTGGGCATATTCGTAACGTTCCGTGATACTGTCTGTGGGGCAGACATTGGCGCACTGGCCGCAATAAATGCAGATGGCCTGTCCTCCGGTTTGCTCCAGCGTATAGGTGCCGTGTACGCCCATTTCCTGGGTACAAACATTTTTGCACATACCGCAGCGGACACATTTATCTTCGTTTCGCAGGATGCTGGGGTTGTCTTCTTCAATGGGTACACGAACAGAGAGGGGCAGATGTTTCAGCATAACGACTTCCTTTCCTTTTCGGCTTGCTTCTGACAGTCCTCACAGATACACAACAGTTTCAGGTCATAAGCAAGGATGGGTACTCCCACCTGCTTCTGGAGCTGCTCAGTCAAATCGGTCAGATAAATATCCAGCAGTTTCCCACATTTCCTGCAAACCAGGTGGTCATGCCTTTCTGTCCGGTCATACCGGTCAGACGTTCCTTCCAGGGATATTTTTCGGATCAGCCCGGCCTCCCACAGCTTGTTCAGATTATTGTATACCGTCGCCAAGACCACCTTGGGATAGGTTTGTTTGAGAGCCTCAAACACCTGCTCCGCCGTCATATGGTCCCGGGAGTCACTGATAAGTTCATAGATTTTCTGAGCATATTTTGTCATAGGCAACCCTTTTTAGAATTATTCTAAAATTATTATAAAACAGCAGCATCAGGAAGTCAAGAAATAAATGGAATTTTCTTACTGCCATATTCTGTTGACAATTAGCCTACAATTTGTTATCTTATTTTTAGCCTACAATTTGTTATGATAAAAGGAGGGAATATCCTACGATTCCTCAAATTTCCGATTCTGAACTAAAACTGATGAAGATTGTCTGGAACGAAGGCGGAAGGGTTCTTTATGCCTCCATTATGGACAGGCTTGCCGAAACAGGAAGCAGCTGGCAAAAAAATACTGTCATCACCCTTCTTTCCCGTCTGGTTGACAAGGGGCTTCTCACCACCAGCAAGATTGGCCGGCGTAATGAATATGCCGCCGCCGTTACACAGGAGCAGTATCAAGCGGCTCAAACCAGAACTCTGCTGAACAAACTGTACCGGGGCGAAGCAAAAAATCTGGTGATGACTTTGGTGCAGCAGGATCTGCTGACAGAGGAAGACTATGAAGAAGTGAAGGCCTTTTGGGACGCCGGAAGAAATAAACTATGAGCAGTCTTTTAAAAACCTTTTTCTCCCTAACCCTTTCCGGATCGCTGTTAATGGCCTTTTTGGAATTGCTGAAACCTTGGTATCAAAAAAGGACCAGCTTCCGCTGGCAGTACTATATCTGGCTTGCGGTGGTATTACGGCTTTTGCTGCCTGTTGCGCCGCAGATAAACCTGATGACGGTGCTTTGGGAGAAGCAGGCGGCTATGGCTATGCCGGAGCAAAAAACGGATTCTTCATCACAACCGGATTTCTTTATAATGGAAGGAATTTTACAAGAGGTACATTCTTCCGTTTCCGGAGAAAATTCGCAGCAGGAGTCCGCCGGCACTTCCCTGGAAGGATCCCAGTCGTCTCTGCCTCCGCAGGCCTTTCCGACCCCGCCGATGGGGTATAATCTGCTTTTGGCCGGCCTGTGGTTTGGTGTAGCAATGCTGATGCTGGGTAGAAAGCTGCTGCTGCACCGCCGCTTTGTAAAAAAACTCCATATAGCTTCTGTTCCCATAACGGCCCCCTTGCTGCTGGACCGGGCCGACAAAATCAGGCAGCGGATCGGGCTGAAAAGAAATGTACGCCTGATGACCTGTGACGGAGATTTTTCTCCCATGCTGCTGGGCATTTTCCGTCCCATGGTGGTGCTGCCGGGAAATGCAGGTTCTGCGGATTCATTGGATCACGTCCTGCTTCATGAACTGACCCACTGTAAGCGTTATGATCTGTTGTATCGCGGGCTGGTGCAGCTGACCCTTTGCCTGCACTGGTGTAATCCCATGGTGTATTGGATGGACCGGGAAATCAGCCGCTTATGTGAACTTTCCTGCGATCAGGAAGTCCTCCAAAGCCTGGACGCCGGAGAACGCCGGGCTTATGGCGACACCCTGCTCCGTGCCGCAGCTTTGGGCAGCAGCCTGGGCAGTTCTGTTTCTTCTCTTTCCCTCAGCCGGGGAGGCATGCTGATGAAAGAGCGATTAAACGCCATTCTGTGTTACCGGGAACCCCCACGGAGTTGGAAGGCTGCGGGGATATCTCTAAGCGCGCTGTTCTGTGTCTCCGGCCTTTTTCTGGGGGCTTATGCTGCGCCTTTGCCGCGGACGGAGGAATGGATTTCTCCCTCGGCCGCACCGGAAGCACCGTCTTCCTCTTCCCTGCCGCAAACGGAGGAGCCTGATGCGGAAGGAAGGTTTTCTCCTGTTTCTCCGGAAGATTTCAGCAGATATACAGCAGAAGAACAGGAAGCTCCCGACCAGCCGGACATCCGGCATTTCCCCTCTTTTCTGGAACATCCGCTGGGCATCCGGTGGCTTTCTGAAAACTATCCTTCCGTTACCGATTGGGAGATTCTTTATGAAAAACACGATCTGGTGCTGTCTCCCCAAATGTACGACCCGTATCGCCGCCAGTGGATGCCCTGTTATGCTGTGGTGCTTTCCACCCAACAGGGGGATGGATTCGACCGCCTGCTCATTTTGGGGCAGGAAGAGGTGATCGTCACCTCCGATGAATCCGACTCAGGGGATCTTATTCCGCAGTTGAACCTTCGAATCTCTCATTACACCGGTTGGGAACAGGATTGGCAGTTGGGGGATTGTTCCGGTCTGGAGACCGTCTTCCCCCAAAATTCGGGCCAACTTCCTGCTCTTTGGATGCCCGATCAGGAGCGGGGACTGTTGACAGAGCCAGGCGGCATTTGCCTGCCGGTGAAAGGGCTGACCCAGGCTCCATCCCCCACTTTTGCCGTCTATCCTATTGATCCTTCCACCGGCGAGGAAGGCGACTGTCTCCTGGCTTTGGGTGGACACCAGGATTACAACATCGGTTATTACCAGAATCGAACTCAACAGCTGACCCTTCTTACGGCCCAGCCGGGCGAATGGCAGATTACCCCTTTGGGAGAGCAAACACTGGCCTTACATCAGGAACACAGCATCG
>CASEAH010000107.1 GCA_949285935.1 uncultured Oscillospiraceae bacterium | reverse complement strand
GGGACTCCGCTCCCTTCTTGTTTACAACCGCCACAACCAGGCACTCATTTTGGGTAATCAGTTTGTAAACCACTTCCTGCCAAAACACCGTGCTGTTCTGATTCTTGTTGGGGCAAATATTGAGCGTGTAATACTCCTCTTTCCGGACTTCAACCCCGTTCATAAACGTCTTGAATTCGCACTTTGCCACGGCATTTGCCACCATATTGGCGCAGACCTCCAGAGCCAACTCTTTCACCTTCAGTCCGGAAGCGGCATCCAGTAATTGCTGAACGGTTACTTCTTCCTCTTTTCCTTCGGCTTGTGTGCTTTTTTTGAAAAATCCGAACGCCACAATTTCACTTCCTTTCATCAAAAATTAAAGGCCATTGCACTTACATCCGGCAAATTTGCCGCCACACCGCTCCCCAGAGCCGGCTCTATGACCATGCTGGCGACCAATGCCATAAACGGGTCAGTTTTTCTGGACTTGGCCTCTATTTTTGCATAGTAATAATTTCCCGTATCCGTCCCTGTAGCTCTTCCGCTCCGCACTCGCTTGGTATTGTTCACCGACCAACGCAGGCAGGGGTTGTCATCCCAGTGAAAGAGTTCCCGGTCGAACAGGTCCTGGATCACAGGGTCCACCTGCATGATATCTGACGGACGGATCAGCTTCACTTTGTCCTTGTCTTTGGCATCGAAACCTAATTTTTTCAGTTCTTCGGATATTGCTGTCCAACGGAAGTTATCCGCAGCCAGCTTCTTTATCTGAAACACCCCGGCCGCCTCCCGGATATAATCCGCCAGCAGTTTCGGGTGAATGGACACATCATCAACCAGCGTGCAGTGGCCGTCTGCCACCCACTTCTGCCACGGCGGTTTAACCAGATGCAAGGTTTTTGACTGGCTACATATCCAGGCATGATTGATGTCATACCTTTGCTCCCCAACTCGAAAATGCAAATTTACCGCCGCCCAGTCCGACAGCTGGGCATAGTCGATTCCCACCGTGCAAGGATAACCCGCCAGGTTTATCAAGGGCTTATTTGTGGCCTTTACCTTTTCGTAATCCGTAACCGCAATTTCCTTTTTGCCGGATCGGATTCCAAAGCGCTTGGTAATCAGGCTTCCGTTCTGGTCAGGGTGCTTTAACCAGTCGTTATACTCTTCCCTGATCTCGTCGAACAGGTCTTGTCTGTACTGCAGGGATGGATTGGCTTTTCCCCAGTTTGCTTCGTCGTGTATATCTGCAATCTCATCCAGCCGGCATACAAATGGCAGGAACCCATCATCCGGCACGCCTTCAAACAGTATCCCGTTTGACCGCTCCAGATAGTCGTCCAAAGGCCCGTCTGATACTTCACCATTGGAAGTAAAAAAGCCGACCCGTGGCTGTCCGACTTTTCCCAATGCGGTTGTAAAAACCTCTATGTTATCGTAGTTTTCGTACTGGTGCACCTCGTTAAAAATAATCTTCCCCGGGCGCAGTCCGTCCCGGCCTTTTGGGTTGTTGGTGTGCCCCTTTATGGCCCCCCGGTTCACCCGGCCCTTTGCCGTCTCCTTCGTGTGGTAGTAATGTTTTTTTAGCTTCGCCTCGAATTTTGGTGTCTCCAAAACCTCCACGAAGTCCAGGAGCGGGCGGGTTGCCTGTTCTTCGTTGTTTGCACAGATGTCCACATTGTAGCCCTGTACCGGATTGTACGGTGACACAGAGCAGGCACTGTCAAAGGCTATGAATCCATCTTTTCCTGCGCCACGGCCCATCATTGCGAAAACCGTTTTCCACCTTGGTCTGCCAGTCTCCCGCCAGAATGTGCAATCCCAGAGGCCGATTAAAAATTTTTCCCATGGGAACAATGCAAACGGGAAATATTTTTCCAGAGAAATATACTTTTCCAACAGTACAGCATCCGTGTAAATTTCCTCAGTTTCGAAGCACCGCCTCACATGCCTTACCAGTGCAATCTGGTCCTTGCAAGCTCGTGGTTCTCCCGCTTCCACCAGCTCGATGTATTCCAGGATAGCCGGATGGATCTCACAGGACATCATCCTCACCGCCATCCGCACCGGCTTGGGCTCCAGCTCTCTTCGCCCGGTCCGAATAGCCCAGGTTTTTCAGGATATCGTTCATCTGGGCGGACACCCGGATTTTGGCACTTACCGACTTGTTATCTGTGACACCCGTTTGCCGCCCATTGGCATACGGTACCTGCACCCCTCTGGCGGTAATGTCCGCATCCAGGTCCTGCAGCTGCACCCAAAAGGCCATGTATTGCTCGACCAGCTCAGAAAACGGCAGCCTGTTTATCCCAGCGGCTTCCAAATCCGCAATCAGGGATTTTTTCAGGTCTTTGTATCGTTTCGTCTGATCCCAACGCTTTTTTCGCTCCATTTTCTCGCTCTCCTTTCCGCTTTGACCCCCCCGGTCGCGCGCACGCACGTAAGCTTCCCCCTAATCTTAGACCCACCCGAGTAGCCAGAAAAAATTTTGACCCCGCTTTTTTCGAGGGGGGTACCCCTGCTAATCCCACCGTTCAACTGTGATTTCATCGAGCTTCGCCGCTTTCCGCAGCCGTTCCGGGTGGCAAACTGTCTCGTGGCACCCCCTGCAGACGCTGATCAGGTTTCTTTTTTCTTCTCCGTCCTCTTCGTAGTTCCGGCTCAAAGCCAGGGACGGGAATTCTTTCACAGGTTTCTGGTGGTGCACCAGGTTTGCCCGGCGATATCGTCCCATGCGCTTGTGAATCTGGCATTCCCACTTGTCATCTCTCATCACCTTCCTGCTCAGTCTTTTCCACTCCTTGCAGATGTAAAACGGGTGGACATCTCCGCTTCGGATCAGGCCTATCAGCCATTGCAAAAATTTATCGGTCATAGGCAAATAGCAAAGGCCCGGGATTGCTCCCAGGCCTCTTGTGTGTAAAATGGATTTTCTCCATTTTAGCACATTCTGGCCGGATTTCAACCCCACCAATTCTCACAGTTCCGCCACTCCGTAAAGTGCCATGGTGAATTTCTGAAGCGCCCTATCCTTTTGCCGGTAGATTGTCTTTGTATCCCGCCCAAGTTCGTTGGCCAGTTTCTCCGCCGTTCCAGGTTCAGGCCTGATATAAAACCTCTCCAGGATTCTGCGTTCGTCCTGCTGTAAGACCCGCAATGCAGCATTCACAGACTTAACCCACAGCTTTGTCTGTTTGAGGCTTCGCTCCAGTTCCTGCCGGGCGCATATGTTGGACAGCAGCATATCCTCCCGGCCGGATCCGCCTCCCCGGACCGGTGACCCGTCCACCGATGCGGATCGGATGGATTCCATGGCAGATTCCAACCTGGCAATTTCCTCCGGGATCGTCCTCAATGCCGTCTCCTTGGCTTCCAGCTGCCGCAGCTTGTCCACGGCTTCCTGCTTCCAGTTCATTTTCTCGTCCCCCTGTCACAAAACTTTACACATTTACAAGGCTTAACCTAACTGATCCGCCGATCAGTTTTCTTTCTGCGTTTTGGCTTGTCCGGAACCACCACATATCTAAAACGGAGATATCCGTATGGTGTTATCATGGCATCTACCAGCTGATACCCTTTCGGTGGCTTTGGTGGCTTCTCCGGCGTGTATACCGTGCGGTCCGCCACCTCTGTGGCGTCCTCCACCTCCGGCTTCCGGCTATTCCTGGTAGCCTTCCAGCGGTGCCCTCCGATTTCCGGTGTCCAATGGTCATATAGGTAATTGGCCAGGGCAGTGTAATCCGCCCCATGGTCCACGCCATCATAATAGTTGTGTGCCCTCAGATTCTTTGTGTCGATAACAGAGCCGTATCCCCACAGCGCCCGGATTTCCTCCGCCGGTATCCCGTCACTCACCATGTGAAAGTGAATCCGGCTCGTGGATTTACCCCGGCCCATGTAGATCCAGATCACTGCCTCCTGGTAATGGCGTCGTAGCCTGCGGAAATATGCATCCCTAATTTTCTTTGCCTCCTCAAATGTATGCACCTCATGCTCATTGTCAAAGGTCAGCGTACTGTATATAGATGCAGGAGAAAATGTGGCGTTGAAACGGAGATTGTGGTTTCTGCGGGATATGTATTCCTTGTGCTTCCGCCTCTCCTCTTCCGTTTTGAATCTCGGCGGCCGTGGTTCTGCCGTCTTTATGTTTTTGGTGTTATCGCCCACATTGTAAACAATCTGCTCGCAAATCGCCCCGGCAAAAATCCGCCGTTTCAACCGCCGCATGGTTCTCCCTCCTTTACAGCTTTCCGCCGTTTTTCAGGTAATCTCTTCGTTTTTCTTCCCAGATATTTTTAATTGGGCAAGGTTTGTCACACAACGCCTTCAGGTTACATTTATCACACGGAGACATTGCCATGTATCGTCGCACTTGGTCCGGGTGGGAATAGGTTCTTCCTCCCACCCGGATTCCCACTTCCCGCACCTGCACTTTTTCCATTTTCCTGCGCTCCCTGCGGCGCATCCGGTTCCACCTGGCAATCCACCACGACCTCCACTCCGGGCATCCAATGCACCTCCCGGTATCTTTGCCGCAGGTCAGGCACGGATTTCCTTTATTGCCGGCCATATCCGCCACCTCTTTTCCTTGCCCGGTGCTCTTCCCATGCCTTGGCCGTAAGCGGTCTGCCGCAATTCGGGCAGTAATTCGCTCCCGGCCTCCACCCAGCTCCCAGATTTGAAATGCAGATCATACACACATTGCTCTGCACCGTCATGGTTTTGGCGCAGGTCTTGCAGGTGTAGCAGGTGCTGCACGGCTCCCATCTCACGCTTTCCTTCATATTGACTCCCCTTTCGTGTTTTACTCCGATCCGCCCCCGGCACCCCGGGAGCGCAGCGCAATAAGCACTTTTTATTTTCTATATTGACTTTTGTTTATTGTTGTGGTACAATATCTCCAGGTAAAGGAGGCGGTTATATGACTATAAAAAACTGGTTTGTTGAGAAAAATTTCAGTTCCCAGG
>CASEAH010000106.1 GCA_949285935.1 uncultured Oscillospiraceae bacterium | reverse complement strand
CGGCCCGAGATTTCGCGCAGCGCCTCCGCCCAGCGGGAGGTCGAGTCGGCCATGATGGCGACGTGATAGCCCATGTCGCGGTAATACTCCGCGAGGGTGATGCCGGTGTAGATGGACGCCTCGCGGGCGGCCACCGGCATGTTGGAGGTGTTGGCGATGAGGACGGTGCGGTCGGTAAGGGGCTTGCCGGTCTTGGGGTCCACCAGGCCGGAGAACTCCTCCAGGACTTGGGTCATTTCGTTGCCCCGTTCACCGCAGCCGATGTAGACGATGATATCGGCGTCGCTCCATTTGGCCAGCTGGTGCTGGGTCATGGTCTTGCCGGTGCCGAAGCCGCCGGGCACCGCGGCGGTTCCTCCCTTGGCGATGGGGAAGAGGGTGTCGATGACTCTCTGGCCGGTGATGAGGGGCCGGGAGATGGGCAGCCGGCCTGCCACCGGCCGGGGGATGCGGATGGGCCACCGCTGGCAGAGGGTCAAACTGTGCTCCCTGCCGTTTTCGTCCCGCAGCTTCAGGATGCAATCGTTGAGGGCATACTGGCCTGAGGGAGCGGCCCAGACCACCTGGCCGCTCAGATTGGGGGGCAGCAGGCATTTGTGCAGGATGAGGGAGGTTTCCGGGCAGGTGGCATATACCTGCCCCCCCCGGAGAGAATCCCCGGTCCGGACGGTAACGGTGACGTCCCAACGACGCTGGTCGTCCAGAGAGGAGACATTGCAGCCTTCCCCAATGAATGCTCCGGAAAGCTGCTCCAGCATCTGGAGGGGCCGCTGAATGCCGTCAAAAATATTGGACAGGATCCCCGGACCCAGGGTGGCGCAGATGGGGCTGCCGGTAGGCTCTACCGGCTCTCCGGGCCGCAGTCCGGTGGTTTCCTCATAAACCTGGATGGTGGTGACATGGTCGGTGATGGAGATGACTTCGCCCACCAGGCGGTGACGCCCCACATACACCATTTCCTGCATGGAAAAATCCCTGGAGTCCCTGACGGTGACAACAGGGCCGTTGATGGAATAGATCTGATTGCTGCTCACGGGTCTACCGCCCTTTCTCCGCACAGGTGACGAAACCGGAGCGTTCTGCCCCGGGAACCCCCATCCCCTTCCCGTGCGGAAGGAAAGGGCGGGGAAAAAAAGCTTTGCGGTCAGAGGACAGTGAGACCGGAATGGGAACAGAAGTAGGGTTTCTGGTCCTCCAGACGGCTGTCCAGCGTCTCATCCACAAAAATGCCGGCGGACTGGTTCATCAGCTTCAGACCGCCGATGCGGATGGTATCATCCGGCTGGATGCGGCACTTGCGTCCAAAGATGCCGTCCAGCTCCGCGGCCATGTGGTAATCCTCCCGGCGCAGAAGCACCACGCTTCCCTCCAGGGGATACCGCTGTGCCATCCGCCGTCCCAGACGCAGCACCATCTGAGCGTACTCGGGAGTGCGGGTATAGTCCAGCAGCTGCATGCGCACCTGGCGGAATACGTTTTTGGTGATTTCCTCCCGCTTGAGAAGCAGTTCCCTCCGGGCCTGAGACTCCTGACGGGAGATGGTGCGGGTGGCAGAGGTATGAATGTCCGCCACCTCGTCCTGGATCTTTCCGTAAAGCTGGCGGAGCACTTCATCCTCGGCCTGCTTGAGGGCGGCGGCCTTCCGGTCCTCCGCCTGCCGCAGCAGAGCGTCCGCCCGGGCCTGGGCCTCCCCCAGGATGGAAGCTTCGATCATCCCGAAGCGATCCTGAATGCTTGCCATAGGTCATACCCCCTTGTTTCCATATCCATAAGGCCCCAAAGATGGAGCCGATCAGATGCTGATCCCCACCGCTTCCCGGACATACCGGGTAATGGCTTCGGACAGCTGCCCTGCTCCGTGGCGGTCGGTAACCTCCACGATCAGGGGCTTTTTGCGGTTGAGCTTGAGATCATATACCAGCTGCGGGCAGAGGTTGATGAGTTTGTTGGTCATCAGCACGACCCCGATGCGGGGGTCATCCATCACCCGGCGCAGCTCCCGTTCCACCTGGTCGGCGTCATGCAGGACAACGCCCTCGATACCGGCCAGCCGCATGCCCATAAGGGTATCGATATTATCACTGAGAAGATAAAACCGCACAGAGGTCGCCTCCTTTGCCCGCCGGGACGGTCTTTACAGCTTGTTGATGATAAGGATGGAGATCAGCAGGCCGTAGAGGGCCACGCCTTCGCCCAGGGCCACAAAGATCAGCGCCTTACCAAAGGCCTTGGGATCCTCGGAAAAGGCGCCGATGGCGGCAGGAGCGGCGGCGGCCACGGCAATGCCTGCGCCGATGGCGGAAAGACCGGTTACCAGAGCGGCGGCCAGATAAGCCATGCCCGCGCCGGTAGTCATTCCGGCAGAAGCGGCGGCGGTCTCCGCAGTGGCTTCCGCAGCGGGAGCAGCCTCCGCCAAAGTCACCATGCCGGTGACCGGCAGGATCACCATCAGCAGGGCCACGCCAAAGAAGGCGCAGAGGTTGAAAATGACTGCATGTTTGGCACGGCGGCCGGTGGTGATGCCCCGATAGACAGGCACCAGGGGCATGGCCAGCAGAAGCACCGCGGCCAGAGGAACCAGGAACATCAGAATGGTTTGCATAACGACTACCTCCAAAATCATATGTTGCCCGAATGGGTTCTGTCAGGCTGCCGGAGCGGAAGGATCCACCACGGCGGGTTCAAAGGGCTTGCCGTCGCCTTCAAAAAAGCGGCTGAAGACCTCATAAAATTCCAGACGCAGGACCTGGATCCCTACGATCAGGCCCTCCATGGCCATGACAAACAGGTTGCCCAGCACTACCACCGCAGGGGATGCGCCGGCGCTTACCATGTCCGACAGGGTCATTACCACCGCCATCATGCCGGCGTGGCTGAGAACAAAGCCTCCCACCCGCAGGAAAGACATGGTATTGGTAATGAAGCTGAGAAGCACCTCAAACATTTCGAAGAAATTTTCCACGGCAAAGCCGCCTACCGTATCCTCCAGCAGGGGCCGCTGGCCCGAGGTCAGCCGGGACAGGGGCTGCTGCAGAAAAACCACCGTCAGAGGCAGAGCAATACAGACAATGACAAAAGGTGGGGTCAGGACCTGACGGCCCAGGGCCAGAGTGGATACTGCGGCGTACAGCACCGCCACATAAAAGATCAGCCCCGCCAAACCATTGTTGGAAAAAACGGCCCGGCCCCAATCCTTCTGCTTCAAGCCCAGGGTGATGTTCATCAGGATGGCGGCGATGATAATGGCCGCGCCCAGCCCCACCGCGGCCAGCAGAATGGTGTTGGTGGTGGCGGGGGCCATCACCTGGATCAGGTGGTCGACGCCGAAGAGAGCACGGTGTACCGGCACCAGCAGCTCCTCATAGCCAAAAACCGATCCGTACAGGAAGCCGAACACCATGGAAGAAAGGCCGATGCGGGACATAACCCCGCCCAGGGGCATCCCTTTTTTGTGCTGGAGAAAGAGTCCCAGCAGGCAGATAAGGGCGCCCTGTCCCAGATCCCCGAACATCAGGCCGAACAGCAGGATGTAGGTTACCGCCACAAAGGGGGTGGGGTCGATGTCCCGGTAGGAGGGGAGGCCGTACATGGTAACAAACATTTCAAAGGGGCGGATAAAGCGGTTGTTCCGCAGCCGCACCGGAATGGTGAGCCGGGCGTCGCTGTCCGGCTCGCGGACGGCCACTTCCACCTCCGGCAGCCCTTCCTCCAGCTGGCGAGAGAAGGCCTGACGCTCCCGCTGAGGAATGAACCCCATCACCACAAAGTCTTTTTTGACAAAGGCGGCGTACCGGCGCAGTTCAAAGGCTTCTTCCAGCACCTTTACTTTGGAATAAGCCTGGACCAGACGCTCCCTTTCTTCTCCGAGGATTTGGGACAGCTGGTCACGGATCTCCTGCAGCTCGGCCTCCTTTTGGGTGATATCGCTCCGGATAAAATCCATGGCCTGGTCGGGAGTGCCGTGAGCATAATCGGGGATGCGGATCCGCTGGAAATAGAGAGAAGCAAACAGGCCGTCGATTTCCTGCTCATCCGCTCCGGCGCACAGATACATGCACCAGCGGTAGCTGCCCTCCCGGTCGCAGGAAAGCACCACAAAGGGCCGGTCGCTGTAGTAGGAAAGCTTACTGTAGCTGTCCTCCGGCAGACGCCCAAACCGGAATTTAAGGAACCGGCAGGCAAAAAGCTCATCAAAGCTTGTGTTGAGACTATGGAGGTGCTGGAGCTGAGCCAGGGCGCTTTTATGGGTCTGGATCACCTGCTCCGTCTCCTGCCTGCGGGCAAGCAGTTCCTTGAGCCGTGTGCTGAGACGGGCGGCGTAGTCTGGCAGCTGATTGCCCGAAAGATCCAGCCCGGCATAATCTGTATAACGGAGGTCTATATCGGTGTTGGAAGCGATCTCGGCCAGCTGGCGCGCCACGGCGGTATAGGGGTTATCCTCCTTCATGGCCTGGAGCCCGGCGGAGTATTCCTTGAGGGCGGAAGCCGCTTCGGGGTGGAAGACCCCTGAGCTCTGGCAGCGCAGCAGCACTTCGTCCAGATACTGGCGGTCCCCCCGGATGGTCACCAGGGACATCTTCTCAATGGACATAGACTTCACCACCTTTCCGGATTTATTGACTGACAAGGATACACATCAGAATCACAGGACGATCATCCTGGCGATTTCCTGGGGAGGAAGCTGGTACCGGATCCCCTCCACGATATGAATGATATTGGAAAGCTCCACTTCCATCTGGGTAGCGTAGGCGGTGAGCACCACAGGGGCGCTGGTGGAGTAACGCAGCAGACGGCGGGAGGCCTGATCCCGCATCCGCAGGGTCAGGGTCTCTACCGGCTCCAGCTCGCCTTCCCGGCTCAGGGCGCCAAGGAAGGAGGCACGCAGCAGGGAGTCCAGATCCTGGGGACGGGCGGCAATCAGCTGCTCCACCAGCTTGTGGCTGGGGGTTACAAAGGGGAGAAGGCTGTCCCGTACCGTCTGGTCCGGACTGTTGAAAAAGCGGCGCAGGCGGTAGGCAATGGCGATGTTCCTCATCCCGATCCGCTGGAGGAAAATATTCCGCAGCTGCCGGGCGGTGCTTTTGCCGAACTGCCGGTCAATGCAATCAAAAACTTTGCGGTAATAATAGATGGTCAGTTCCCGATCCAGAGCCACGATATCCGGACGGGTCCCATCCTGGCCGTCCCGGGGGAGGTACTGCAGCAGGATGCGATGGTAGTCCGTTCCCTCCAGCAGCTGAATCGCCTCCTGCCAGGTGCGGGCCCGGAGCAGGGCGTCCCGGTCATAGGAGCAGAAGGGTGAGGTCTGTCCCCGGATGTGGTTGGTACCCTGGCTGCCGGCGGCGATGTAACGAAGCTGGTCGATCAGCTGGGTCACTTCGTCCCAGAGAAACAGGTACTGGAAAAATCCCGGCTCCCGGGCAAAGTCGTAGTGAATCAGGCGGGCGTAACGGGCGGCACGCTCCCGGCGGAGCATTTCCTCCAGCTGGCCCCGGTGAATGGCGGTGAGATCCGCCTTGTCCAGCACCTTTCCATAATAAGTGTTGTCCCGGAGATAGGCTGCTGCCTCGGGCACGGTAGACCGCTTCATCAGCTGGTCGTAGTCATCCGGGGTCAGCCGGCTGCCATACATGGCCCGGGCCTTGGCGGCAATAGCCTTGTCGGAAAAGGATTTAAGCATCCGGCGTCCTCCTTTTCAGTCAAATGCAAAGGGAAGCTATTCTTCCAGGCATCGCCGGAAGAGCTCCGCTTCCCATTCCTTGTGATGCGCTTCATAGGCCTGTTCCAGACCAGCCATCAGTCCTTCGTACCGCTTGGAGATATCCTCCAGCGCCTCCTGAGAGGCCTTGCCCTCCTCGTCCCGGATGATGCCGATCCGGTGGATGGCCCGCTGGGTGTAGTCCTCCTTGAACTCTGCCACATCCCGGTCCAGATTGGCCAGGGTGGAGTCCAGCGCAGCCTGCGCCTGGTCAACGATGCCGCAGGCTTTTTGATCCGCAGCCACCAGCTGCTCCAGAATGCGATCCACAGCCATAAACGAATCTCCTCCTTCCCAAAGACCCTATTGCTTCAGTATTTCCCAAAAGGGGCGGAGACATGAAGCTGAAAACGTGACCATGATAAAACTATTTTTGTGCAAATTCAAGACGCAAAATCCCTAATTTTCAAAAAAAGGGCCAGAGACGGCAAATTTATTAAAAAGGAGAGAAAAGGCCAGGAAACATTTGTATTTTCCGTCAAAAAAGGCATCTGTGACCCCAATGCCTTAAGCTGGTTCGCTAAAATGCAGGATTTTTGATATAAAAGTTCAAAAAATGGGTGTACAACCTGGAAAAATCGTGATATTATAAGACCGTTATCATGATTTACGCAGAATTTAAACACAACAAACTGCAATTTTGTCCTTCAGGACAGAGTGAGGTCAACCAAATGAAACTAAATGTTTTTGACAGTCATACCCACAGCGATAACTCCCCCGACGGAAGTCATGCCATCAGTTATCTGTGCGAGAAAGCCATGGAAATGGGGATCATGGGCTTTGCCGTCACCGATCATTTTGAATGCGATGCGGTGGAAGAGGAAGGTTATGACACCCGCCTGCGGCAGTCCGTTTTTGAAACGGAACTGGCCCAGTCCACCTTTGGCGGAGAGATCCGGCTGGCCAAGGGCATTGAGCTGGCACAGCCCCAGATGTTTCCGGATGTGGCCCGGGACGTTCTTTCCCGGTATGCCTTTGATGTGGTGCTGGGCTCGGTACACAGCATAGAACCGGGAAAAGACCTGTGTTTTGTGGACTTCAATGACCCCGGCGTGGTGGTGGCGGATATCCTGGAAAAATATTATCAGGCAAATCTGGACCTGGTTCAGTGGAACGGTTTTGATATCCTCGCCCATCTGGGGTATGCGGAACGGTATGTCTGGGTCAAATACCGGATCCCCTTCCGGGTAGAGCCGTATCTGGAGCGGATCGACCAGATCCTCCGTACCCTGATCCAGAACGGCAAGGCTCTGGAAGTGAACACCTCCGGCTATCGGTACGGATTGGGGCACAGCACGCCCGACCGCGCCATCCTCAAGCGGTACCGGGAGCTGGGAGGCGAACTGATTACCCTGGGCTCTGACGCCCATCGGGCACAGGACATCGGAGCGGATTTCAATGTCGCCATGGATATGCTGCTGGAATTGGGATACCGGTATTTTGCCTTCTACAAGGACCGCCAGCCGGTGATGCTGCGCATTTTATAATTTGCCGGGGCGCCGGCACAGAGAGCGGGTCGGTTCCCCCCGCGGCAAAGGACCTTTTGCATAGATCACCCCGGAAAGAGTGGGCGCCGCCTGATTTTACGGACTGTTCTGCGCCTGCGGGGATCCCGAAACCAAAGCATGGAATGCCCCTGTGGCAGCACGGAGAGCTTTCCGGCGTTTTCATACCGGCTCAGATCGAGCCGGTATTTTTGCACCGGGGGGCTTGTGCGCCGGGGAAAAATCGTGTATAGTAAAGAACAAACCTCTTTAGGGCAGTAAAGCGTTGATGAATTTTTGACAGGAACAGGAGGAAAACCATGGAAAATCTGCTGCGTATTCTGGCGGAAAATGCCCGCCTCAGCTATGACCAGCTGGCCGCTATGACAGGGGAGACCCCGGAGGAGGTAGCCGCCAAAGTAGAGGAACTGGAGGCACGGGGAGTCATCAAAGGCTACCGTGCGGTAGTAGACTGGGACAAAACCGACCGGGACCTGTGTATTGCCCGTATCGAGATCAAGGTCACCCCCAAGAGCGGAATGGGCTTTGATGAGATCGCCAACACCATTGCTCAGTTTGATGAGGTGGAGGATGTGACGCTCATGAGCGGCAGCTATGACCTGGCCCTCACCGTTACAGGCAAAAGCTTCAAAGAGGTAGCGATGTTTGTTTCCCGCCGTCTGGCGCCTTTGGAGTCGGTCCAGTCCACAGCCACCCACTTTGTGCTGCGCAAATACAAGGAGGCCGGGATCCTCACAGCCGGCCAGGAACGGGATGAAAGGGAGGTATACTTCTGATGGATTACAATAAACTGCTCAACCCCTGCGTCCGGGAGCTGAAGCCCTCGGGGATCCGCCGTTTTTTTGACCTGGCGGGCCAGATGGAGGGTGTTATTTCCCTGGGAGTGGGAGAACCGGACTTCAAGACTCCCTATGCCATCCGCCGGGCGGGAATGGACTCTCTGGAAAAAGGCCAGACCTGGTATACCGCCAATGCCGGCCTCAAGGAATTGCGTCAGGAATGCGCCCGGTATCTGTTCCGCCGTTTCGGCCTCAAGTATGACGGCATGAAGGAGATGCTCGTCACCGTAGGCGGTTCTGAGGCCATTGACCTGTGCGTCCGTGCGGTGGTAGCGCCGGGGGACGAGGTGCTCATCCCCGAACCCTGCTTTGTGGCATACGACCCAATTGCCCGGCTGGCAGGCGGCGTGCCGGTGCCCATCGTCACCCGGGCCGAGGATGGCTTCCGGCTGACGCCGGAGGCGCTGGAAGCAGCCATCACCCCCCGTACCAAGCTGCTGGTCTTCCCCTTCCCCAACAACCCCACCGGCGCGGTCATGCGGCGGGAGCACCTGGAGGCCATCGCGGAGGTCCTGCGGGATCGGGATATCCTGGTCCTCTCGGACGAAATTTACGCTGAGCTCACCTATGAGGACCGCCATGTTTCCATTGCCTCCATCCCCGGTATGCGGGAAAAGACGGTGGTGGTCAACGGATTTTCCAAGGCCTACGCCATGACCGGCTGGCGGCTGGGCTATGCGGCCGGTCCCAGAGAGATCATCTCCCAGATGACCAAAGTCCACCAGTTTGCCATCATGTGCGCCCCCACCACCAGCCAGTATGCAGCCATCGAGGCCATGCGCAGCTGTGATGACGAGATCGGGCGGATGGCGGTACAGTTTGGAATGCGCCGGGGGCTGCTGGTAAACAGTCTGAATAAAATGGGCCTTACCTGTGCTGACCCACAGGGTGCCTTTTATGTATTCCCCTCCATCCGCAGCACCGGCCTGACCTCGGAGGAATTCTGTGAAGGGCTCCTCCGCAGCCAGAAGGTGGCGGTGGTTCCGGGGGACGCCTTTGGCGCCAGCGGCGAGGGACATGTCCGCATCTCCTACTCCTATTCGGTCAATCACCTGATCGAAGCCCTGCGGAGGATCCAGAAATATCTGGAGGAGCTGGGAGTGGCCAATCCTGAAGCGGAAGAGCTGCTCCGTCAGGCTTAAGCGGCTGCTTCAAACAAAAACTGTTTCTTTGGGTTAAAATCTGCAAAAACCGTCCATACTTTCCGTGAAACAAAGCGACAACACGGAAAGAGGACGGTTTTTTTTATGAAGAGCAGAGAAGCAAGGATAGACGGAGCCCTGCTGGGCGGGTTGCTGCTGGCCATTCTTCTCAGCAGCCTCATGGCCTTTGGAGGCCAGTGCCGGGAAGTACGGGGGCAGGTGCTGCGGCTGCACATCCTGGCCAATTCAGACAGCCAGGAGGATCAGACCCTGAAGCTTCAGGTCCGGGACGCGGTACTGGCGGCTGCAGGAGATCTGTTTGCCGGCGCACAGAAGCTGGAACAGGCGGAACAGACGGCGGAGGAACATCTGGAGATCATCCGTGAGGCTGCCCGGGAGGAGATCCGGTGCCGGGGTTATGACTATCCTGTCCAGGTGGAATTGGTGCAGGATATGTATTTTGAAACCCGGACCTATGACACGGCTACCTTGCCGGCGGGACGGTACGACGCAGTGCGGGTGACCATCGGCAAAGCGGAGGGCCGCAACTGGTGGTGCGTGCTCTTTCCACCCATGTGCGTGGAGGCGGCAGCCAGCGGCCCGGCAGAACTTACCGGACAGATCCGGGAACTGGGAGAGCGCCCCGACTACAGGATAGCCTTTGCAGGGGTGGAACTGGTGGAACGCTTGATGGAGAAACTGAAGGGGGAGGACCCTGCTGGAGAGGAAACAGACCAAACGCCTTCCTCCCAGACACAGCTTTCTGCCGGCGGAGAAGATTCCTCCCGGGAGTGAAAAGCTTCACCCAAGACCCTTTTCTGGAAAAAGGGCAGCACGATTTTCGGTAATACCCTGAACAGTTGGCTTTCTCCCCTATCTAAGACATAAGCTCCTTTCGATATCCAGGCGCACGGGGAGTCGTTTCATGGTCAGCCCCGGCAAAACCGGAGCTTGGGTAAGCATGATAAGAGCAGAATACCCACAAGCCTCTTAAGGGGTACTTATGATGCTGCCCCTTGTATCACTTATCCCGCACCCCGTAAACGGGCATTTGCGCAGGAAGAAAGCTTTTCCCCTGCGGCAAAATTTCGGTTTGTTTTTGGATTCGCACCATTGCTGGGTTGAAAACTTTTTGATTCTCCCCAGCAGAACCGAAGGCTTCCGGCGCGATCAAAGCGCATAGTCAGGAACCCGGCTGAACCGGGGAAGAGGGAGCAGCCCGGGGAGGGCATGATACCGGCAAGTCTCTCAGGCGGCACTGAAAAATCCACCGCTGGCACCGCCTGCCCGCAGCCTGTAAAAGGAGTGCTTAGCCCACGAACCCAGCCCTTGCGCTGCAAAAAGATTGTTGTTACGCCTTTTTACCTTCACGCAATACTGGAAGCAGAAGCCTTTTTACTCTCCCCAGCAGTGCTGATGCCTTGTTGTACCAAACAGAAAAGCGTTCCGGAAAGAGCAGGCTTTACAGCCGCTTTTCGGAACGCTTCATATATGATTGCTGCGGAAGAGGGCAGAATCAGTTGCGGAAAAGGGTCAGCTCCTGAGGGGATTCTTCGCCGGGAACGCCGCTCCAGCACCGCAGAACGATGCGGGAAGTTTCCGGGGCTACCGTCAGCCGGTAATCCAAAGAAACGCTTCGCCCCGCCGGCAGGTAGACCCATTCCTGATCTCCGTCCAGCTTGGGCTCCCAGACGCAGGGAAGATATTCCTCCTCGTCATCAAAGCAAAAGACCGTTACAGTATATTCGTCCAGCATGGCATAGCCGCTTCCACCGTTGCGCACCTCCATGGTAAGGGTCAGAGGGATGCCGTCGGAATCATTTTCCTCTGTTTCGGCCACGGAAGCCTGAGCGTTTTCCAGAAACAGAAATTCCTGGGTATAACCTTCCAGAGTATAGGAAAAATCGCTGGCAATATTGGCGACCATCCCAAAAAAGGCAGGAACCACATAAAAAACGAGAATCAGGATCAGGACGATTTTGAAGCCGCCCCGTCGCCCGGATGCGCTCATATCGCCGCCTCCCTTCCTGCGACGCCGTCCAGAGTGACCTCATGGACGCCGGTGACCTTGGCCCAGCCAAGAGCATTGTATTCCATTTCTTCCACACAGAAAACATAGGGAGAAGCGATTTTCTCCGCCACAAAGAGGAAACAGCCCTCTGCGGGATCCAGGTACAAAGCATCCTCCAGGGCGATTTCTTCATACCCCATCTGCAGCAGATCGGAGGAAAGGTACCACTGGTCGGTGTACCGCAGCGGCCGGAAGTAAGTCCCGTTGCCAGACAGATACACCTGCGGCAGGGTGTTGGGAAGATCCTCCACACCGGGAATGGAGACCCGCACATATACCAGCTGATGGTCAGCAGGAAGCTGCAAAGCCAGTTCCGGAGAGTCTATGACGCCCCACTCCAGGGGAGTAATGGACAGTTCCCCGGTCTGGAAGGGCTCTCCCAACGCATGGGGGAAGGCAGAAAAGGTATCGACCCGGCCATAGGCGGCGGAGCGTTCCTCCAGAATGGGCCCCACAATGGTGGGAACAAGAATAAGCAGCAGGACGCCCAGGATCAGCAGAAAAAAGACCACTTTTATCCACCGGTTTCCCGTGGGACGGGTTTCCCGGGCGTATTCCCTCCGGGCATCAAAGCGGGCGGCGGCAGCTTCCCGGCGGGAGGCCCGCCGGGTGGCGGTCCGGACAGAGGCCGGTGGGGGAGGCGGAGGTGCGGAGGGTCGATGAACATGACCGCCGTAGCCCTGGGGCATACACTCCGGAGTACAGTCCTCCGGCGCTCCGAAGCGGTTGCCCAGCATCTGCCGCTCCGCCTGGAGCATCTGCTGCTGCCGGTCAGAGGGACTGGTATAGGCGCCGCAGCGGGGGCATAATTCGTCCTTGTTGTAGTCATACCGCTTGCCGCAGGTGCCGCAGCGGATCATGGTGGCCAACAAAATCGCCTCCCCAAAATCGAAGTGGTAGTGATAAATATAAATTCTTCTGAATTATAGCATATTTTGCAAAGAAAACGCTATGGTTTTTGCAAAAAAGGCCGCGGAGGAGGAGCCGCCCCAAAGATTTTTCACCGGCGGGGAATGTGTCAGAACCGGTGGGCTGCCTGGCAGGGAAAGTTTGGCCCATGAGAACCGGAGGCGGTTGACAAGTGGGGACAAACACAGTATAATAGCCCTGTTACAGGCAATGAAGGGAAGAAGTTCCCCCCTCCGCCGCACCAGAAAGAGAGGCCACGGCTGAAAGTCTCTCCGGCTGCAAGGGAACAGGCCGCCCCTGAGCCCCGTCCCGAGGAAGGACGGCGGATCCCGGCACGTTACCGCCGGACAGAGAGGCGCCCGCAGGGCGCAATCTGGGTGGTACCACGGAAGCACCGGCTTTCGTCCCAGCGTAGGGACGGGAGCCGTTCTTTTTTGCCCCAAATTTGAAGAAAAGGATAGAAAGAGAGTAGACAAACCATGAAATGGACAGGACTCAATGACCTCCGGGAACA
Organism: uncultured Oscillospiraceae bacterium; assembly: GCA_949285935.1. Taxonomy (GTDB): domain Bacteria; phylum Bacillota; class Clostridia; order Oscillospirales; family Ruminococcaceae; genus Angelakisella. The sequence goes on along the minus strand of CASEAH010000106.1, from coordinate 21,982 downwards.
GTTTCTGACGTTCTTTGAAGGCAAAATGCACACCCGACTGGCCTCCGCTCCCCTGGTGCCCCAGGAAGAAGCCAGCCTGTTGCTCATCAACTCCGGCATGGCGCCCCTGAAGAAATATTTCATGGGCCTGGCCACGCTGCCCAACGGCAGCAAGCGGGCCACCAGCTGCCAGAAATGCATCCGTACCCCGGATATCGAGAACGTAGGCAAAACCGCCCGCCATGGCACTTATTTTGAGATGCTGGGCAACTTCTCCTTCGGCGATTACTTCAAGGAGGAGGCCACCACCTGGGCGTGGGAGTTCATCACCCAGGTGCTGGAGATGCCGGTGGACAAGCTCTATGTCTCGGTGTATGAGGACGACGACGAGGCTTATGAGATCTGGACCAAGCACCGGGGAGTGGACCCCAGCCATATGGTCCGTTTGGGCAAGGAGGACAACTTCTGGGAGATCGGTTCCGGTCCCTGCGGCCCCTGCTCCGAGATCTACTTTGACCGGGGCCCCGAAAAGGGCTGCGGCCGCCCCGACTGCCATGTGGGCTGTGAGTGCGACCGCTTTGTGGAGTTCTGGAACCTGGTCTTTACCCAGTTCAACTCCGACGGCGAGGGACATTATGCACCCCTGGACCATCCCAACATCGATACCGGTATGGGCCTGGAGCGTCTGGCCTGCATCATGCAGGGGGTGGACAACCTCTTTGAGGTGGACACGGTCCAGAACATTATGAAGCACATCTGCCGCATTGCCGGGGTGGAGTACAAGAAAGACCCCCGCACCGACATTTCCATCCGGGTAGTCACCGACCACATCCGTTCCACTACCTTTATGATCGGCGACGGTGTGGTGCCCCAGAATGAGGGCCGCGGCTATGTGCTGCGCCGTCTGCTGCGGCGGGCCGCCCGTCACGGCAGGCTGCTGGGCATTACCGAACCCTTCCTTTACAAGGTATGTGAAACCGTCATCAGCGAAAACGCCGGGGCCTATCCTGAACTGACTCAGAACAAGGATTACATTGTCAAGGTCATCAAGATGGAGGAGGAGCGCTTCGCCAAGACCATTGACCAGGGCCTGGGCATGGTGAGCGCCGTCATTGACAAGCTGCTGGCCGCCGGCGAAAAGGTCTTCCCCGGTGATGAAGCCTTCAAGCTGTACGATACCTATGGCTTCCCCATCGACCTTACCAAGGAGATCGCTCAGGAAAAGGGACTGACCGTGGACGAAGAGGGCTTCCAGGCCTGCATGAAGGTCCAGCGGGAGACCGCACGGGAGGCCACCAAGGCCGCCCTGGGCGATGCCGCCTGGGCTGGAGACGTTCTCAGCGGTAAGGACATGAAGGGCGAATTTGTGGGCTACACCACCCTGGAGACTCAGGCGGAGGTGCTGGCCATCATCTACGGCAACGAACTGACAGACAGCCTGGGCGACGAGGATGAGGCGGCTATCGTTCTGTCCCGTACCCCCTTCTATGCCGAGAGCGGCGGACAGGTGGGAGATACCGGCGTCATTACCTGCGGCTCCAGTGTTTTTGAGGTCAGGGACTGCAAAAAATCTCCCACCGGCGCTTTCCTGCACATTGGCAAGATGAAAGAGGGCGTCCTCACCACCGGCGATACCGTTACCGCCACGGTGGACCGGGAACGCCGGGAATCCATCATGCGCAACCACAGTTCCTGCCACCTGCTCCAGAAGGCCCTTCAGGAGGTACTGGGCAGCCATGTCCACCAGTCCGGTTCCTACGTGGACGATCAGGTCTGCCGGTTTGACTTCTCTCACTTCAGCGCCATGACCGCAGAGGAACTGGCGAAGGTGGAGCGGCGGGTCAACCAGCTGATCCTGGAAGCCAATCCCGTTTCCGCCACGGAGATGCCCATTGAAGAAGCCAAAAAGCTGGGCGCCATGGCGCTGTTTGGCGAAAAATACGGCGATGTGGTGCGGGTCGTGAACATGAACGAGAAGTCCATTGAGTTCTGCGGCGGCACCCATGTGGATAACACCGCCAAGCTGGGTCTGTTCAAGATCCTCAAGGAATCTTCCATTGCAGCCGGTATCCGCCGCATCGAAGCTACCACCGGTTGGGGAGTACTGCGGCTCCTCCATGAGGAAGAGGAGATCCTGCAAAGCGCCGCCGCCACCCTGAAGCTGGGCAATCCCGGTGAACTGGGCGGCAAGCTGTCGGCCATGACCGCCGAACTGAAGGCCAAGGACAAGCAGTTGGCAGAGATGGAACAGAAGATGGCAGCCATGAAGGTGGCGGACCTCTTCGCCAACGCCCGCCCCATCGGCGATTTCCGCCTGATCTGCGCGGGATTTGTGGGCTCCAAGCCGGAGGCTCTCCGGGCCATCTGTGACACCGCCAAGTCCCGCCGCGCAGACGCCATCTGCGTCCTCACCTCCACCAGCGACGGCAAGGGCTCCATCGCCGTCAGTGTAGGTGCTGATGCGGTAGCGGCAGGTATCCACGCGGGCAAGATCGTCAAAGCCATTACCTCCATCACCGGAGGCAGCGGCGGCGGCCGTCCCGACAGCGCCATGGGCGGCGTGGTGGATATTTTCAAAATTGATGAGGCGGTAGCCCAGCTTCCCGATGTGCTTCTTGCGATGATGAAATAATTTTCCTGTGGCGGGGACCCCTGTTCCGGCAGGGGATCCCCATCCAAAGGAAAATTGGCGGCTCCCCGGAGACGCCGCAAATGCCTTAATATTCAGACGAAAACGCTGCCGAACCCAGAGAGGCTGCCTGCAACACCGGAGAAGGATGTCCTTTGCCGGGAAGAGATCTTATCGGGCAGAACAACTGCTTCTTCTGAGGAATCGGTGCCGGTTGTGCCCGAGGGGAAGCACCGTAACAAAACGGCAGTCCCATCCATCCATCCATTTCCCCCAAAAGAAACGGGAAGGAAAACATACTGCTGTTTTAGAACCATCTTCAGAAATATGCAGATACTTGTTTTATCTGCTCTGGAACAGGGTGTGCATGCCAATGGCGGGATACCGGAAAGCCCCTCCCTGTGCCGTCATCGGAGGATGAGCCGGAAATTGTTTTCCACCCCGGCAGGAAGACACAGTGGAAAAACTGAGAGGGTTTTGGTGGTTCCTGTCCGCCGAGACGCTTGCGGCCGGTTGTGTTGTAAAGAAATATTTTCTTTTCGGAATTTACTTCAAAGGAGGTGCGCAAAAGATGAGCGACTGTATTTTCTGTAAGATCGCAGCAGGAGAGATCCCTTCCAACAAAGTGTATGAGGACGACCAGTGTCTGGCCTTTTACGACCTGAGCCCTCAGGCGCCGGTTCATTTTCTGGTCATTCCCAAAACCCATATTCCCTCCGCTGCCGCGGTGGACAGCAGCAACAGCGCCGTGGTGGGTCACATTTACGAAGTGATCGCTAAAGTTGCCGGCCAGCTGGGCCTGGACAAAGGCTTCCGGGTGGTGACCAATTGCGGTGAGGAAGGAGGCCAGACAGTGGGACACCTGCATTTTCATGTTCTGGCAGGCCGCTCCCTGGCCTGGCCTCCGGGCTGATGGCGGCTGGACCTTGTGTGATCCCAAACGCCGCTTTGGCCTGAAATTTTAAAGTGTAGAAACAAAGAGCCCGAAAGTCAGGGAAACCAGACTTTCGGGCTCTTTGTTTAGATAGTTGGCTTTGGTGCAAAGCATCCGGCTGAAAGTGCAAAAAACTTTCGCGTACAGCATAGGGCCGGCCTGTTAAAGAGAAAACTTCAAAAATGGGAAGACGTACAGATCACTTGCAGGCTGTGGGATGAAAAATATAAGGAGCTTCTTTCAGGCGACTCTTCCCGGGCTTGCCGGGAAGCAGCCTTTCCGAAGCATATCAGGGCCGGTTTAAACCAGGGAGCCATGGGGGGATGGATGCAGCAAAAATACACGGCCGGAGACCATAAAGGCTTTCGTTTTATATACGGGATAAAAAAGGGCTGGTTTTTATAAAAAGCCTTTGCTAACCTGCGGAACAGGGGCGGAAAGAACCATCCCTACCGGAAAGCGCCATAAAAGCCCAGGACAGAGGCTGTCAGGAGTGCAGTTGCTCCCAGGGCACAAAGGTGCCGTTTACCATTTCCATATCATAGAAGTGTTCCAGATCCTGGCTGACGGCAACCACCGCAAAATAGAAATCTTCCGAGTTTGTCTCTTCCGGGCAAGCTTCATATACGTAACAGAGGTTTCCTTCGATTTCTTCTTCGCCGCGCAGCCGCAGAGCAATGGAATCGCCATAGCTTTCCCCATAAGCAACGGAGACCTTCTCCAGAAGCAAAGCCTCCGCATCTTCCCGGGAAGGCGTGGAGACTTCCTCCATACTGGACGAAGAGGAAGAACCAGTGGGGGCGGAGAGATTGCCGCATCCGGCGGACCACAGACAGGCAAGAGCTAAAAACAGGATCAAAAGTCGTTGTTTCATATGTTTTCCCCTTTACAATGCTGGTTCCTTCCGGGAAGACTCAGGCTGGGCTGTAAACGGCATGTCGGTAAGCAAGCGGTTCCACTACATTACTGTTTCTTCTTGGGACAGCTCAGGCCAGACCGTAAGAAGCATGGTAATAAAGCAGGCGGCTCCGCCAATGAAGTTGGACACGGGCTCCGCCAAAAATACCCCGGTGACCCCCAGCCCCCACAACCGGGGCAGCAGCAGGGTGAGAGGAATGACAATAAAAGCCTTGCGCAGCAGGGAGAAGAAAATGGCTTGTCGGGATTTACCCAGCGCCACAAAAACAGACTGCCCCGCAAATTGCAGAGACATCATAAAGTAGCCGAAGAAATAGATGTGAAGAGCCGGAATGGCGGCCTCCACCAAAGCGGGGTTGTCGTTGAAGATATGGATGAAAAAGGCGGGGAAGAAGTAAAGCAGTCCCCAAAAAACAAAGGTGTAGATAATGCAGGTCCAGGAACAGAAGCGAATGGCCTGCCGTACCCGGCCATAGCAGCCGGCGCCGTAATTGTAGCCCATAATGGGTTGGGCGCCGTTGGTCAGGCCGTTGATGGGCATGGTGACGATCTCCCGCACAGAGTTGATGACCGTCATTACCCCTACATACAGGTCGCCGCCATAGGCCTGAAGACCGGCATTGCAGAAAACCTGCACGGCGCTGTTGGTAATGCCCATGGTAAAGCCGGAAAGCCCCAGCATCACGATTTCCCGCACCTGCCGGGGACGCAGCCGCAGGCAGGAAAGCCGGAGCCGCAGGATGGCCCGGGGGCCGGTGAGGAACCGCAGGACCCACAGGGCGGAAAGCCCCTGAGAGAGGATGGTGGCCAAAGCGGCGCCCCGGACGCCCATACCCAGAACAAAAATGAAAATGGGGTCCAGAAGGATATTGGCGCCCGCTCCCAGCAGTACGGTCATCATCCCCATCCGCCCAAAGCCCTGGGCATTGATAAAGCCGTTCATCCCCAGGCTGATCATCACAAAAATGCTGCCGCAAAGGTAGATGGTGGTATAGGGACCTGCAAAGGGATAGGTGGCGTCGCTGGCTCCGAACAGATACAGCAAAGGCTTCTGGAACAGCAGTCCCAGCAGCGTGATGACCGCGCCGCAAAGCAGCAGCAGGGAGAAGGCATTGCCCATGATCACTTCCGCATCCTCAATACGGCCGCTGCCCCGGGCGATGGAGCAGAGGGGAGCGCCTCCGGTGCCAAAGAGGTTGGCAAAGGCCATGACCATGGTAATGATAGGAAGGGCCAGACCGATGCCTGTAAGGGCCAGGGTCGCATCCTGAGGCATCCGGCCAATGTACATCCGGTCCACAATGTTGTACAGGACATTGACCAGCTGGGCCAGCGTCATGGGCAGCGCCAGGGAAAGAATGTTGGAAATAACGCTGCCCTGGGAAAAGTCGTTTTTCATTTCACGGGATCTCCTTCCGCCGGAGCTGCCAGGGAAAGACCCGAAACCCGGGCAAAGCTGTCGGTATTAAGATAGGTGCTTAAATCGCAGGCAAAGAGCACCTGATCATACCCCTGGGCGGACAGATCTTCGATTTCCCATTGGGTCAGGAGGGTCAGGTCCAGGTAGGTGATGGTGCGGTAATGGGACGCCAGAAAAGGCAGGTAGCTGAGGGTCCCCCGGTCGCCCAATACCAGGAGGCTCTGATCGGGGGCGCCCAAGGCGGTGATCTCCATACGGGGAGAATGTCCCCCCAGAATAATATCCTCCTGTTTGCCGGAGACGGCGGCCTCGGAAGGATACAGTCCGTAATAGGTACGCTCCTCATACCGGTCCCAGTGGTAGACCCGGTATGAGCGCTGCGCGGACAGGTTGTGGTAAAGGGTGATGATGTCCGGCTTGACGCCGCCATATCCCCACCGGTCATACAGGTCTCCGTAAAAATCATGGGAGACACGGTCCAGAGAGAATTCCTGGCTGGGAGTCAGCCCAAGCCGGCGGGCCAAAGTCTGGTAGACAGTATATCCTCCCAGAGAGGTGAGACGGGAGTCACTGCGGTAATAAAGGTAATCCTCCCGGGCGGTATAAAGGGTGGGATAGACGTCGATGGCAGTCACCTGCCCGGAAAGAGAGCGGTAGGTCTCTTCAATAAACCGCTTCTGATTATACAGGTTCATGTTGGCGGGAAGCTGTTCCTGATAGATGGCGCAGGCGGTGGGGACGATCATCAGGTAGGTGGGAATCCCGCTTTCTTCGGCAAACTGCCGCACCGCGGCGGTGTTTTTTTTCCGCAGGGCGGTGTCCTCACTGGGGATAAAATTTTCGATCAGGCCGTCGTTGGCCAGCACGATCCCGTCAAATTCCTCCGCTCCTCCCAACATCCGCAGCTGAAGGCAGACGTCCCGGAGGGTATCCGCAAAGGGAAGTCCGTGCTGATAAAAATCCTCCATCACCGTGGGAAAGACAAGAGGATCGGTGATCATGGCCAGCGCCTCACGGGCCGAGGAGGGATGGAGAAGCAGGGCGGCGGCAGACAAAACCAAAATGGCAAGTCCGTAAAGAACCGTAGAAAAATGTCGTTCCAATCCGGCTCCTCCTTCCTAAACCATAAAGGCCAGCACCACGGCCAGCAGCAGCAGATTGGCGGCGGCGGAAACCGTCTCCACCAAAAGGGGCTTCCGGCTGGCCAGCCGCCGGGCGGTACGGGTGGTGAGCCCGGTGCAGAAAAAGACGCAAAGCGTCAGCAGCAGCCAGTTGGAAGAAGCAAGATAGAGGCTGTATTCATCCACAAAAACAGGTGCGGCCAGATTATACGTATCCCGGCTCAGCCCCAGCATGGTTTGCAGATAAAAAAAGGATTGGTTGAGGCTCTGGGTGGAAAACCATACAAAGGACAGAACGATACAGACAAAGGTATAGATCCGCCGGAACAGAGCAGGGACCCGGTGGAGAAACCGCTCGCCAAAGACGGTTTCCAATACGATCACCAGCCCCAGAGACGCTCCCCAAACCAGAAAATTTACAGAAACCCCATACCACAGGCCCATCAGCATGGTGATGAGCATGATGTTCAGGGTGGTGGCCAGAGGTCCGTTGTCCTCGGCGCCCAGAGCGCCATAGACATATTTGCGGACGAAGCGGTAAGCGGAAATGTTAAAGCGGGAAAAAAAGTCGGTCACCGAATCAGCCTGGAGAGGGTAATGGAAGTTTTCCGGAAGATCCAGTCCCAGCAGGGCGCCGGTGCCCCGGGCCATGTCGCTGTAGCCGGAAAGGGTAAAATAGGCGGCAAAGATGTAGCACACCAGCAGCAGCCACATGGAGAAAACGGTTTTTTCGGTATAGTCAATGGCCTGAAGGCGGCTGGCCAGGGCCAATACCCCATCGGCAAGGATCACCTTTTTGGCCATGCCATGGATTACCCAGACAAAGCCGTTGCCCATCCGGGTCAGGGAAAAAGAGCGGGGCCGGTGAAGCTGGGAAACAAAATCATTGCAGGAAACAATAGGACCCACATAAATTTTGCCGAAAAAGAAGCAGAACAGACCGTAGTCGTAGGGGGAAGTGACCAGGTCGGCCTCTCCGTTGTACAGATCAATGAGGTAGCCCAGAGAGGTAAAGGCGTACACCGCCACCCCTACCGGCATGTTCAGGATCCCCAGCTGCCCCACGGAGGAGAGGATCACAAACAAAAGGATGTTTTTAGCGGCGCAGAAATAGAGAGCCGCTCTGGCCTGAGGCCGCCCTTTTCCGTACAGATAGATGGGACGGGCCAGCAGATAATCGGAGTATACACATGCCAGCATCACCGCCAGATTCAGGGGGAAAAGGCGCATGGATTCCGGCCCCAGAAAGGGCTGGGGAAGGAAAAGATAAAAAAACAAAGACGCCACAAACAGCACAAAAGTTTTGTACCGCGGCGTAACGGCATAAAAAATAAGAGCCGTCAGGGGCAGAAAAAAGAATAAAAAAGTCAGGCTGAAAATCTGCGTGTCCGGTTCCTCCTTTCTGTTCCCATGGGGAAAATACCGCAGTCAGAGCCGCTGCGGCAGTCTTCCGGAAAAGCTGCCCCCGGATCCTGGAAGGGGACTGAGGGCAGGGTCAGGGCTGGACGGCATATTCCAGATTTTGCCACACCAGATGATCTCCCTCCCGCACGGAGTCGGGGAGGAGGGCCAGGGCAACCGGAAAGGGAGTGGACAGAGGCTCCTCCGCAGATACCAGCTGGGCGTAATCTCCATCGATGCGCAGCAGAATGTAATGAATCGGTTCCATAATTATTACTCTCCTTTTTGGGAGGAAAGTTCCCGCACCAGGGCGGTCAGGTCCTCCAGTGAAATGATGCGGCTGAGAACACCAGGCAGGGCGTTGGCGCTCAGACCCTGGGGAAGCCCCAGCCGCCGCTGCAGTGCCCGACGGCGCAGGGCACTGTCCGGTCCCCCGCACAGCCCCAGGGCATACAGGTTTGCCTTGGTGATGGGAGGATGGGAAGAAGCAGGGGGCTCCCCCGCATCTGTCACCGCCACCCCTGCATCCAGAAAGGCCTTGCGGAGGATCTCCGCGGGAATTCCCTCCACCCCCAGGATCCCCTGGGCGCCGGGAGCAGCCTTCCGCTTTTCCTTGCCCAGGATTTCGGGCACATAGATATGGACGACCCGGTCGGCCGGTACGGCTCCGGCGATATACCGGCGGATCTGGAAGCCTGCCCGGTCGCTGTCGGTGAGGATAATGATTTTGCTTTCCCGGGCCAGGCGGCGGATGAGGGCCATGGTTTCCCGGTCCCGGTAGATATGGAACCCACCGGTGACAATGATTTCCGCCTCCACCAGGGAGCTGAGTTTGCTTTTATCATATCTGCCCTCTACGATAATGGGCAGCTCCACCTTCATCAAGACGGATCGCTCCTGTTCATAATCAGAAAAATCCGGGCTACCACCGTTTCCAGCACCACGGCCGGATCGATGCCGCCGGTTTTCATATCCTGGTCCGCATTGGCCAGAGTTTCCAGAATCTCACCCAGGCAGCGGCTGTCTACCCGCCGCTGGTTTTCCACCGCTTTGGTGTAGCGATAGGCCGATGCGCCATATCCAAAGGCGGCCCGGGCATCTTTTTCGGAAAGCCCCGCGGCCCGGGCTGCAGCCGCCCGGTAGATATCCACAAAGGCCATGGTGAGGATGGTCAGCACAGATACCGGAGCCTCCCGCTGGAAAAGCAGCCGGTCCACCACCTCCATAGCACCCCGGAAATCCCGCCGGACGATCCGGTCCGAAAGGTCGAAGACCCGGGCTTCCCGAACCGGCTCCACCAACAGCAGGATGTCCTCCCGGTGGATCTGTTCCCCGGCGTAGGCACACAGTTTTTCCACCTCGCCGCGGATCCGAAGGGTGTCGCATCCGCAGTAATCGGCCAGCAGAAGTCCCTCTGGAGGATCCAGGCGGCTTCCCTGACGGTTGGCCAGAGAAGCTGCCATCCGGGCGCAGTCGCTGCGGCCCGGCTTGGAAAATTCGCACACCGCTCCAGCTTTGTCGCACAGGTCATACAGCTTCTGGCTGCGGGAGCCTTTTTTCTTATATTCCAGCGGCAGGGTGCGCAGTGTGATCAGCATTAGTGTGGTGGAGGGAAGATCGGCCAGCAGCTGCCAGAGTTTTTCGGCGTCGGAAGCCGAAAGGGCCGCCAAATCCAGGTCGTCCAGCACCACCGCGCGCCGCTCTGCCATAAAGGGAAGGCTCTGGGCCGAGTCGGCCACCTTGTCCATATCCACGCCGGCCCGGCCGTCCACCGAATACAGGTTGAAATCCGGAAAAGCGGTGACGGCGTTTTTCAGCAGTTCAGCAGCGGCTTTTTCCAGCCGGTAGCTGTCTTCTCCGTACAGCAGCACCACAGGAAACGAAACCTCACCCGCTTCGTACAGCTTTTTGGGGTCCTGAAGCCGCACCGCCGCCCCCTCCTTTCCAAACCAGCTTCCGGGAGAGAACCACGATTTGATCGCCGGTATTCCTCCGGTGGATGGTGATTTCCGGGTTGCGGGCATACAGATTCCATTCCACATCGGCGATAAGATCTGCTTCTTCCCAAAGCCCCCGGGATCCATACTGGACTATTATATCATATCCCGCCCAGAATTTCAGCACTTTGATGCTGCCGATCTCTATCGTGGTGGCATAGGTGTGAGGCATCCCCACCCGGACTCCCGGCAGCAGCTGCCGGGCGGAAAAACCAGACATAACGCCGCCCTGGAGCGGGAGGCTCCGCTGCGGCACGCCCAGTCCCGACCGGGTCAGCATTTGAGTGACCATCCGTGCTTCGTAACTGCCCCGGTCCGTCAGATCATATACCATCAGCGTACCTTCGGGACCGGTAAGGGTTATGGCACGGGCCTCCGGGTTGGTTACCACCATAACGCTGCCCGACCGGGAAAAAGGAAAAATCAGGCAGGAAACCGCCAGCACCGCGGCCCAGAGCCGCAAAAGAGTTCTGCGGGCCGGAGGAGACAGAGTCAGACAGCCTGCCGCCGCTGCCACGCAGACCGTCAGCAGCATCAAAGCCCTCGCCCAGTCCTGATATACCGGAAGGCGGGTCAAAGGCAAAGCCCGGCAGAGCTTTCCCAGACCTGCCAGCAGGCCGCAGGGCAGGGAAGCGGCCCGGAGCATGGGCGCGGCAACCAGATCCAACCCCACAAGAAGCAGGCAGGAGCCGGTGAGCCCCATGGCCAGAGCGGCAAAAATCAAAGGAGCTGCCAGAAGATTGGCAGCAATGCTGTAGGTGGGCAGATACCCGTTGAGAAAACCCAGAATGGGCATGACGCCGATCTGGGCGGCACAGCAGACGCCCAGAGTGCCGGCTGCCCACCGGGAAGGAACTCCGGCCTTTCCCCGCAGGGCGACCCACCGGTCCAGAAACCATCGGGACAGAGGTCTGGCCAGAAGAAGGATGGCCAGCGTGGCGGCAAAAGAAAGCTGAAAGCCGGTTTCTCCCCGGGCAGGCGGATAGAAGGCGCAGAGAAGGACGGCGGCCAGAGCCAGGGAAGTAAGGCCGTCACTGCGCCGCCCCACCGTTTGTGCGGCCAGGTAAAGCAGGGTCATGATCCCGGCCCGAAGGACAGAAAGCGCGAAGCCGGCCGCCACAACCATAACAGCCACTCCTGCGGAACAAAGCAGAAGGGTCACGCCGGGCCGGAGCCGCAAATGACGGCAGAGTCCCAGCAAAAGCCCCGACAGGATGCTGAGATGCAGCCCCGAAACAGACAGGATATGGCTCAGTCCCGCATCGTCCAGAGGATAGGCGATACTGTCGGGAATCCCGTCCCGGATGGAAAAGAGCATCCCGGCCAGAAGTCCGCCGTTGGGGCCGGGAACCGCCAGCCGTACCTGCTCAAAGAGTGCGCGGCGGATTCCCATGATCCTCCATAGCAGGGGAATATTCCGGGTTTCTTCCAAAAGCTGCAGCTCTTCCACCCGACCGGTGAGGATCAGGCCGCCTGACACAGGGACCTCACCGGCGTCTGAACGGATACCCCGGACAAGAAAACGGCCCTCCACCAGGTCGCCGGGTTCCGCTTCCCCGGGCTGGAGCGAAGCCTGCAGTACCCGATGCCCCAAACCCGGGATGCGTGCCCAGATCACCGCAGTGCCGGAACCGTAGGCTCCGGATTCATTTACATACCCCTCAAATGACAGGGTCTGGCCGGACAGAGCCTGGAACTGCTGCGTCCGGATAAGAAAACACTGGGATGCAAGAAGAGAGCCCAGGCTTCCCGCCAATAGGCAGAGGGCCAGGGCATAGGCATTGGAGCTCCGGCTGCGAAAAAATAAAAGGCACCATATGCCTCCCACCGCAGGTACCGCTGCGGCCAGAAGCTTTCCGCCGAAAAAGAAAGCCCCTGTGTGCAGCAGGAAAGCCGCTGCGAAAACACATAAGGGCCGTTTCATAGGCTTGTCCCCCCGTCTGCTTTTTGAGGCAAGGAAGAATCTTACCCTTCTATTATAGCCAGACGACGAATGGGGTTCAATGCAATTTTCGACTTTTTTCGACAAATATCCCTGTCCATCCCATGTGGACCTGGATAGCCATTAAATTTTCTGCCTGCAACAAATTTGGACCTGCGCCTCCAGGCGCAGGTCCGTGAAAAAGCTGAATATGACGGGCGAATCCGAGCCCTTTTACGGTCCCTGGGCAACAAAAAGATCACGCCAAACCTGATTTGTGCCTGGCGCTCCTGATGCCGCCCCTGTGCGGATACGCCGCTCCATGAGTGCGCCCATTGCAGGCTTTTACCATCCCGAAAAACTGGCCCTGAGGAATCGTATCCCGGGCGGTGTTCCAGGATACTTCCAAGGCATACTCTGGGAACGAGGCGGAAAAATATCAGGAAGAAGGGAAGGCATGTCGATCTTGCTTCCTTTTTCCTTCAAAGGGTCCGCAGCATCAGCAGTTCATCCCGGTATGAGCCGTCCCGCAGCCGGAAGCCCCGGGGCCGCATCCCATATACCGAAAAACCGGCTTTCCGGTACAGGTCCAGGGCGGGAAGGTTATCCGCCACCACCTCCAGCTCCACCTGTTCCAGGCCGCTGCGGCGGGCACATTCCAGCACGGCGCTCATCATGCTCCGCCCCAGTCCGCGCCCCCAGAACTCCTTTCGGACAGAAAGCCCCAGTTGGCCCCGGTGGGCCATTTTTTGCCTTTCAAAAGGGAAAAGAAAAATAAGGGAAGCCAGCTGATTCCCGACAAAAGCCCCCAGCATTACCGACCGGGGAGAATGGGCCGCATCCCGCAGCACCTGAGCTTCTTCCTCCGGAGTCAGGAAAAACTCCTCCGGGTACCGGGCCAGGTTGTCGGTTTCATCAAAGACCTGTTTGAGATAGCGGATAGCAGCAGACGCGTCATCCGGTGAGAGAGAACGTATCAGGGAAGAAGTGCCGTCCTTGAGTATAACGGTTCTGGGAGGATACTCCATAACATTCCGCTCCTCAAACGATGTTCATCTGGAGCCCTGCCATCACATCCAGGGCCTTCTGGTGCATGGCGTCGTCAAAACTGGCGCACAGGGCGGAATTTACGGTGATTTCCGCATTGGGGAACTGAGTCTGGAGGATAACGGCGTTGCTGATGACACACATGTTGGTGACGACGCCTACCAGCTCAAACTCAGTGGGGGAGAACTGCTCCAAAAAGGCATAATTCCGGGCGCCAAAGGAGTATTTGGGGGCCAGAAAAACCTTCTCATGGCTTTCATCCATATACCGCTCCAGACTCCCATACAGCCGCCAGCCCTGGGAGCCTTTTTCACAATGGGAAACAGGCAGATGCCGGCCTTCCCGGGTTTCCAGATAACCGGCGTCATGGGTATCCAATGTAAAAACCACCGGCCGGTTTTCCCGGATGGCCTCTTCTACTTTGGCGGCAATACCCGCCTCCAGGGTGGCCGCTTTGGGAAAGCCCAGCGCCCCGTCCACAAAATCCTTCTGATAATCTACCACAATCAGTACCTTGGACATGATATATTCCTCCTTTGGGCCACACAGGCCATCTGCTATTTCTCTTCCCAGGAGCGCACCAGTTTTTCAATGGGCGCCACCCACTCGAGCTTCAGCTCCCGCTCGGGGTTCTCCAAAGCATCCAGCATGATCCACTCATCCTGGCTCAGATCCTTCCCGGCCCGTTTGCGCAGAGACTTTTGCAGCAGGCTGAGAATCGTGCGGTGGAACCAGCTCAGGTTCTGAGGATCCAGAACGCCGGTGAGGTGGAAGAAATCCACATCCTGCCGCACCAGCTGAGGATAGCTTTGCTTCCACCCCACCCGCAGTGCGTCATAGCAGGTGGGCGGTGTGATGCCCACCGTGAAAACCGCCACATGCTTGTCCTTGAGCAGCGGGGCCATCCGGGCCACAGCCTTGGACCCGACCGCTTTGTTGGCGTACAATCCGCCCCCAATGACGACGCAGTCGTATTTTTTTACATCTTCCGGGTTCGCCTGATCCAGGCTCACAGCCTGGCACCCAAGACGCCGTGCCAGTTCCTGGGCATAGGCTTTGGTGGAGCCGTAGCGGGAACCATACAATATAATGGTTTTCATGGCCATCCTCCTTGCTTGTGCAAACCTCCGCGGACCAGCGGGATTCCGGATACTATGGTATAGCACCCGGTGTAAGTTGTCAACGCCGGCGGCAAAAAAATCATTTTTACATCCAAACCCGCCGCATGTTCAAAAAATTCAGATTCCTGCAGCTGCGGAAAATACTGCTCCGTATAGGCCTGCCGCAGACGGAAAAGAATTGATTTTAAAGGCTTTTGATGATACTCTGAAAGAGACGGAAAGGCTTGAGTGGGGCCGCCGTGGCCGGGAGAATGCTTTACTTCAGCATTTTTGCGGCCCGGGATGTATTGGCCCGGACTCTGCCCCTTGCCACAGGACCCGGAGAAAAACTCCCGGAAAAAACAGACCATAACAGGAGGCGGCGCCATGATCGTTACCCTTACCTTTAATCCCTCGCTGGATTATGTTGTGCAGGTCCCGGATTTCCGCTCCGGCAAAGTCAACCGGGCGGAGGCGGAAGCCCTTTATCCCGGCGGAAAGGGCGTCAATGTTTCCATTATGCTCAGCCATCTGGGCTGCCCCAACACTGCGCTGGGGTTTTGCGCGGGCTTTACCGGCCAGGCGCTCCTGCGGATGCTGGAGGAGTCAGGCTGTGCCACCGATTTTATCCCTCTGGAAGAGGGATTTTCCCGCATCAATGTCAAAATCAAGGCAGGGGAGGAAAGCGAGATCAACGGCCAGGGACCCCGTATCACGGAGGCGGCGGTAGAGCAGCTGATGCAGAAACTGGACGCCCTCGGCCGCGATGACGTGCTGGTGATGGCGGGCAGTATTCCCAATACGCTGCCTGCGGACAGCTACCAGCGGATCCTGAGCCGTCTGGAGGGCCGCGGGGTCCTTTCTGTGGTGGACGCCACGGGGGAGCTCCTGCGTCGTGTTCTTCCTTTCCGCCCCTTTCTCATCAAACCCAACAGTCACGAGCTGGGAGAGCTTTTCGGCCGGCAGCTCCATGATCGGGAAGAGATCGTCGACCACGCAAGAATGCTCCAGCAGGAGGGCGCCCGCAATGTCCTGGTATCCATGGCGGGAGAGGGCGCCATTCTGGTGGCAGATGATGGACAGGTGATCCATAGCCTGCCTCCGGCGGGTAAAGTGGTCAATTCGGTAGGCGCCGGAGATTCCATGGTGGCGGGGTTTGTAGCTGGATACCTGAAAACCGGAGATTATGCCCGGGCTTTCCGGCTGGGCCTGTGTGCGGGAAGCGCCTCAGCTTTCCAGCCCTGGCTGGCCACCCGGGATCAGGTGGCGGCCCTGCTGGAGGACCCCGCCGCCTATGGTCTGGCATAGGATGAGCTGCAAAAAATAAGAACTTTACTTGCCCCTTCCGTGGCTTCGTTACATTAAAAAACCTCCCTGAAATCTTTCAGGGAGGTTTTTTGCATGCAGGTTAAAGTCTATGGCAATATGGGAAATCAGTCGTCCCAGCTGTCGTAGCCGCGCTTCTTTTTGCTGCCGGCAAACAGGAAGACGGCCAAGCCAATGACCACCACGGCCAGTACGCCGATGACTACGGGCACCACAGGGAAGCCGCCGTCTTCCCCATCCTCTTCCTCGGGGGCGTCTACAGGCTCGGAGGGTTCCTCGGATTCTTCACTGCTCTCCTCGGGGAGAGAGGATTCTTCCGGCTGAGAGGATTCCTCGGGGACGCTGCTCTCAGAAGAGGCGGAAGAACTGCTGCTGGAGGGCGGGGGAGCTACCGAACTGCTGGAAGGAGGAGGCGCCACAGAGCTGCTGGAGGGCGCAGGGGTGCTGCTGGAAGGCGGGGGAGCTACCGAGCTGCTGGAAGGCGCAGGGGTGCTGGAGGAGGCGGAGGAGCCGCTTCCGGAAGCAGAGCCGCTGGCGCTGAGGGCCTTGTCGGAAATGACATAGCTGCCCAGAGTCTTGGTCTTGATCTCAAAAGCGCCGGTGCTGTCGTTATACTTGCCGTCCAGTTTGTAGAGGGAACCGTCGGCTTTGCGGCCGTAAACATAATCGTCTTCGTAGCAGTAGATTCCCAGAGTACCGGAAGCGTCAAACGTGGGGGCTGCGCTCCAGGTGAGGAACCGCAGATCGGCGGTTTCATACTTTTTGAGAAGGTCAATATCGGGAGTGCTGTTGTGGCCCAGGAAAAGGGAGCTCTGGTCAACCACCTTGACGTTGAAATAAGCAACGCTGTCGTAGTTTTCATCCCAGAAATCGGCCCGGAGAGTACCGATGGTGTCGCCGTCTTCGGTTTCAAACTTCACCTTTTTGGTCTGGTATTCGTCGGGAAGCTCAAAGCTCATGTTGCCGGCATATTCCATCCGGGCGGTTCCGCCGCCGCCCAAAGTCAGGGTGATCTCCGCCTCAAAGCGTTTGCGGCTGTCCTCCCGGTCACGGACTGTCACGGTGCCGGAGATCTCCTTTTCGCTGGAAACAGACAGGCCGGATTTGATGACCAGTTTCACTTCGCTGTCGCTGTTGTCAATGTAAACATCTTCCACATAGTCGCCGTTCTTCTTGCCGGAAAAGGCGACTCTGTAATATTCGGTATCCAGGTCGGATTCATCCAGTTCTTCCCCGTCCTTGGTATAAAAGCCGTGGACAGTGATGGTGTCTCCGGGATAAACGTCTTCTTTGCTGACCCAGCTGTCGTTATCGGCGGCGAAAGCCGTAACCGCCAGAGCGCACACCATTCCCAGTGCGAGAAGGGCGGACAAAAATCTCTTCATGACTGTTACCTCCAATTATTGCGGCAAATCAGCCCCCGGGATTCCGGACCTTTGCCTTTTCAAGAATAATACTACCCGCAAAGGCCCAAAAAGTCAAGTTCCGCCAGCCCGCCCAGATGTAAACAAAGCTGGAACTTTTTGCATATCATGTGGATAATCAGGATACGAAAGGAGTACCCCTATGAGCTGTCAAGCGACGCTGATCTTTCAGCTTTATACCGCCCGGGGCGGGCAGCCCGTGGCGAATGCCCGGGTGGTGGTCACCGACCCCGAGACCGGAGCCACCCGCACCATGACCACCAACTCCTCGGGCCGCACGCCAGAACTGTGTGTCACTGCGCCTCCCGCCTCCATCAGCCTGGATCCCGATGCTCAGGAGCTGCCCTATAAAGCCTACAATGCCGCCATTCAGGCCAGCGGATTTGTTCCCGTGACCGTCGAAGGCATTCAGGTTTTTGACGGCATTGAGAGCATTGAGGCGCTGGAAATGAACCCGGTCCCCAAAGAACAGCGGGCCATTGCCTCGGCGGAAGATTATACGATTCCCGAGCCGGCACTGCTGCTGCCTCCCGGAGAACTGGAACGGGAACCCCGTGGGCCGGGAGAGGGAGAAGCGGGCCCCTTTTTCTCCGTTGGCCAGGAAGATGACTGTGAGACGGAGTGTGGGGAAGGGGAGGACGACGGCCAGGGCCCGGTCAGACCGGAAGCGCGCATCCTCAACAGGGTGGTCATCCCTGAATTTATTACGGTACATCTGGGCAGCCCCAACAATACCTCTGCCCAAAATGTTACCGTCAGCTTCCCCAACTATATCAAAAATGTGGCCAGCAGTGAAATCTATCCCACCTGGCCGGAAAGCGCCCTTAGGGCCAATATTTATGCTCAGATTTCCTTTGCCCTCAACCGGATTTTCACCGAATGGTACCGCAGCCGGGGGTATAGCTTTGATATTACCAACAACACTGCCTACGACCAGTACTATGTTCACGGTCGGAATATTTTCGGAAATATCAGCCGAATCGTGGATGAGATTTTTGACGAATATATCCGCAAGCGGGGCGCTCTCAATCCCTATTTTGCCGAATACTGCAACGGTACCACCGTTACCTGTGACGGAATGTCCCAGTGGGGGACCGTCTCCCTGGCACAAAACGGCTATACTCCCCTGCGCATCCTGAAAAGGTACTATGGGGATGACATTGAGATCGTGGAGGCCACTGCCATTGAGCAGATTGAAAGTTCCTATCCGGGAACACCTCTGCGGCTGGGAAGCTCCGGCACCGCCGTGCGCACCCTGGAGACCCAGCTGAACCGCATCCGCCGGAACTACCCCGCTATCCCCGTCATCTCCAATGTGGACAATACCTTCACCGCAGAAACAGAGGCTGCGGTCCGGGCGTTCCAGCGGATCTTCAATCTGGTCCCGGACGGTATTGTGGGTAAAGCGACCTGGAACCAGATTTCCTATATTTATGTGGCGGTCAAACGGCTGGCGGAATTGGGCGGAGAGCAGGAGCCGCTTCCTCCCACCCGTCCCACCGGCGTCATCCGTCGTGGAGACCGTGGCGAACTGGTGTCTCTGGCCCAGTATTTCCTGCGCATTATTGCCAACTACTATAACGAGATCCGGCCCATCGCCATCGACGGTATCTTTGGAGCCAACACCGAAGCGGCTGTCCGGGATTTTCAGAAACGCTTCGGCCTTACGGTGGACGGAGTGGTGGGTCCCAATACCTGGAACGCATTGTACAACGTGTTTCTGGGTATTGCCAATACCACCGGTCTGGCCATTCCCTACCCCGGTTTTCTCCTGCGGGAAGGGTCCCGGGGAGACAATGTCTGGCTCATGCAGGAGTATCTGCGGAAAATTTCCCAGCGGTATCCCATTCCTTCCGTTGCTGCCGACGGTATTTTCGGCCCGGCCACCAAGGCGGCGGTCATCGCCTTCCAGCGGCTTTTTGGTCTGGTGCCCGACGGCATTATCGGCAAAAATACCTGGGAGCGGATCGTTGCCGTGCGGCTTCTGGTTTAACAGGTGCTTTACCTTAGATATACCAAAAAGCCTGCCTTGCCGCTTAAAATCCCAAGCGCCGGTTTCCTGCCGGATGCCGCCGAGCCGGGGGCAACGGCGCAGTCCTTCCCCTTTACCCGGTCCTCATACAAGCAAAATCCCCGCCGGCAGAAAACATTCTGCCGGCGGGGCCGCTTATCATGGTTCTTTGGGCTGAGAAGAATCGGATACCGAAGGAGAGGCTTCGGGTGTTTCCTGAGTTTTGGAAGTATCTCCCGCCTTTTCCTTCCCTTCACCGCTTTTTGCAAGCGGCTTTTCTTTTTTAGGTTTGGAGGAAGCAGGGTCTTTTTTTCCGCCCATCAAACGGCGGAGACCCTTGGGCTGGGGCAGTTCGGGAACGGGAGGGAGCTCCTCCGGCTCAGTTTCCACCGCTTCAATATGAGAAGCCCGGATGGTTTTGGTCTGGCGGACATAAAGCTTGACACCGCCGGTAATGCGGTTGCGGTTCCACACCAGCAGGGCCACCGTAGCCACCACCAGCAGCACAACTCCCGCCACGCCGTACAAATTGACATGGACCAGCACCCAGGTAAGAGGGCTGGAGCCGTTGCAGAGGTTGCTTACCAACTGGCCGGAAGCATATTCCTGAGCACCGCTCAGCTGCGCGGCCTGAGTGAAAAGCTCCGCCATTCCTGCGCCGCACAGCAGCATGGCCGTCATGGACAGCAGCCCTCCGGCCAGGGAACGAAGCAGGTCTCCCCGGGCCATAGCCACTACCGTAATCATTACATAAGGGATCATCACCAGGTCAGAGCCGGGGATTAGCCGGCTGCCCGGCAGGAGCGCTGCCAGATAGACGCAGAGTGGGGTAAGGATCATTGCAGTCAGCAGCACAGTGGGGTCTCCAAGGCCCAGGGTACCGCTCATGCCAAGATACAGTTTTCCCTGCATCTTCAGCTTTTTTTCCACAAAGCTTTTGACACCGTCGGTTACCGGCTGCAGCGATTCTATCAGGATCTGTACCGCTTTGGGCAGGAGAAGCATGACCGCCGCCATGCTGACGGCCAGCTGGGCTGAAGCCTGAAAACTCCG
Source organism: uncultured Oscillospiraceae bacterium (assembly GCA_949285935.1). Taxonomy (GTDB): domain Bacteria; phylum Bacillota; class Clostridia; order Oscillospirales; family Ruminococcaceae; genus Angelakisella. Next base: position 1,701 of record CASEAH010000106.1, on the reverse strand, counting down.
GTCGCTGATCAGCCCCCACGCCAAACCTGCAACTGCGGCCAGAGGTACAGGGTCCGCAGCGTAGCCCAGAATTTTCTTGAGATTTTTCAGCGAGAAGGAGAATTTTTTTGCGCCGGGAATCTTATCCACCAGCCAGTTGAACAAAGCGGCAATGGGCCCGAAGGAAGCGGAAAAACCATGGGTCAGGGAAATCCCCGTAAGGCCCAGATATTTTTCCGTCCGGGGGGCAGTATTGTCCGCCACCACCAGGATGATTGCCATGGCGGCGCCGGTGGTGATGAGTCCGTACACAGCCTGTCCCGTCAAGGTTTCCACCATAGCGCCCATAAAGGCTGCCTGCCAGCAGTTCCACCAATCCAGATTGAGAGTGCGGGTGGTTTTGGTCAGCAGCATTACCAGATTCAGCGCAACGCACAAAGGTACTGCATACAGTCCTGACCGGGAAACGCTTGCCAAAGCGGAGGAAGCCTGCCAGCCCACATCGGTAACGGGAGCGGAAAATCCATTGCTTTCTGCAATCATTTGTCCCACAGAGAACAGATTGCCCCCCAGCAGATTGGCGATAAGAGTAGCGCCAATGATACAGGCACCGGTGGTAATGCCTGCTTTTACAGCCTGCGCGGGCCGCACGCCGGTGCATAAAGCGATTACCAGAATAAACAGCGGTACCATTACGGTAGCGCCCATGTTCAGCAATATTTCAAAAAAACCGATGATCCAGTTCAAAATTCAACCTCCCGTTTTCTGCAGGGAAACAACTGCCAAAACATTCTTTGTTCCAGGCTCCATTCTGGCCAGGGACATGAAAAAAGATGTTTCAGCCTTTGCCGTATCGCAGTTAGCATATCACAACAATGTGACCGTTATATGAACGGCCATACGAAAAATCTGTCCTTTTTTGAGGCATAGATGTACTTTATTATAACGTATCCCTCCTTTTCTTGCAACCTTCCGCCAGGGGGATTCTTGACTTTTGGAATGGGGTGTTGTATCATCAAACTGGTTTTGGATTATATATTGTATGCCGCTGTGGCGGAACAGGCAGACGCAAGGGACTTAAAATCCCTCGATGGAAACATCGTACCGGTTCGATCCCGGTCAGCGGCACCACCGGCCAGGGCCGGAGCCAAGCCGCGCTCCGGCTCTTTCTTTTTGTCCAAAACTGTGGCCCGCGTCAAAATCAATCTAAAGTATTCAGCGACACCAAAAATCGGCAAGCTCCTTTAGGGGCTTGCCGATTTTTATTTATACACTCTTCTGTTTACCCGAAAAGCCATTGAATCTCTCATGCAACCATTCCCCCACAAGGTATCGTTCCTTGAAGCGAATGATAACCGGCTTCCATTCTCCGCACTCCTCACAAAGATCAGGTTTTTGGAGAAAAGGAAGCACTTGAGACTGTATTCGGAGTCTGTAAGCTTATTCCAACAATTCAGACAGAGTTCTGCCATTGACAGCACCTCTGTTCCATCATATCAGAGATGCATTGCGAATGCAATGCATACTTTCAAGAACTCGTGATATAGACTAATCGTAATACAAATGTATTGCGAGGAAACATCCATGGGCAGATTTCAGATACCATCCACGCCGCCTACGATCAACAAAACAATCCGCTTCCCAAGCGATGTGGTGGAAGGAGTGGAAAAGGCAATTCAGAATCAAAATTGCACGTTTTCTGCCTTTGTGATCGCTGCGGTC
>CASEAH010000105.1 GCA_949285935.1 uncultured Oscillospiraceae bacterium | reverse complement strand
GGATCTGGATAAAAAGAGAATGCGCCCGTCAAAAAGCATGTGTTTCCTGAGCCGGGTTTCAGGAAGTTCATTGTCCTGTTTTGGGGAACAGCAGAACCCTTGGCAGGGAAGTCCTGGAACGCCTTTGGGCCGGGAAAATCGTGTGCCGGGGCCGATAAAAGGGAAGCCCACAGGGCCTTGAGGCGGGAATCCGACTGCGGATCTGGATAAAAAGAGAATGCGCCCGTCAAAAGGCATGCGTTTCCTGGGCGAGGTTTCAGGAAGTTCATGGTCCTGTTTTGGAGGACAACAGAACTTTTGGCCCGGGCAAACTGCCGGATCTGTCTTTGTGGAAGATGATCTGGATTCTGCCGGAACAGGCAGCGGGATATGGCGCACCGTTTCTTAAAAAATGCTCCAAGCGGAAGTTTTACAGGGGAAAACTGCTTTTAAAGCCATTGCTTGGATAAAAAGGAGGGGCAGAAACCTTCCCAAATCCCTGTCCGGAAAAGGGCTTTTGGCAGAACGCCTTTTGCCTGACAAATGGGGTTTGCTGACAGGAGGTCGCTGCAGGCAAAGCCGCTCAGCGGGATGATTGGAAACAGAAAACCGGGGAGGAAGCCTTGTGGACCAGAAAATATACCGGCCTGTTACAGGGCGATTTCCGGAGGCATTCAGCGGGCAGGGGCTGAAGCTGCTGGCGATAGCAGCCATGACCCTGGACCATCTGGCCTGGGCCTTCGTCCCCGGGGAGAGTCTCCCGGGGATGGCCCTCCACACGGTAGGGCGGATCACCGCCCCGGTGATGTGCTTTTTGCTGGTGGAAGGCTTCCGTCATACCGGGTCCCCCAAACGTTACGCCCTGCGTCTGGCGGTTTTTGCTTTGGTATCCCAGCCGGCTTATGCCCTTTTTTCCTCCGGAACGCTGGTTTTCGGGCGCTTTAATATGATGTGGACCCTGCTGATCTGCCTGATGGCCCTGTGGATCCGGGAAAGTTCTTTTCCGCCGTCCGCCCGGCTTTTGGGGCTGGCGGCAACAGCTTTGGCCGCCGAAGCGGGGGATTGGGGCGTCTGGGCCCTTGTGATGACCCTCCTTTTTGCCGGCGGCGGTACTTCTGCGGAGCGGGGGCTTTTTTCCCGGGGAGCAGGAACTCTCAGAATAAGAATACATTCCGGGGGAGGGGAAAAATTTGGCTGCGCAAAGCCAGAGGCCAATCTTCCGGTGGCCGGGATGACGGTGACGGCAGGGATGCTGGCAATGGTGACGGCTGCCCAGTGCAGGGCGGCGGGAATGTCCCCGGGCCAGGCGGCCCGGATCGCTTTGCCGCAGCTGGGGATCCTGCTGGCGCTGCCGCTTCTTTCCCGATACCGTGGGGAGCGGGGGAGAGGAGGCGCCTGGGCCAAATGGTTCTTCTATTTTTATTACCCCGGACATCTGCTGCTGATCTGGCTGTGGAAGGCAGCATCCCTGTCTCCCAGCCAGATATACACCCTGGTATAAGAGGCCGGAAAGAAGCTTGGAAATATACCAATAGAAATATTTTATATATATTTTTCTGTTAGTATAATTTTGCCGCATCAAAATGGCTGTAAGAAATGCTATAATTGTATATTAGTTATATAATTATACTTATAGTATAAATTGTGAATTTGGAGAAGGGAAGGCTGCCGGGAAATGACGTTAGGCGAAGCTTTCCTGAAAATGGAAGGGAGCCCCCCCAAGACCCGACAAGCCTGAAAAAAGGAAACCCACAAAAGGTTTCCGGCAGCCAGGGACGGTTTCAGACGGATGATACCGCCCAGGCTGTTTTGGGGTCCGCACTTTAGGCCCCGGCCAACGGAGGCTGTTACTATCAACCCATGAGGAGAGAAACTTTTATGTCCTATGAAGCGGGAACCTATGAGATCGCTGTGGTAGGCGGCGGTCACGCCGGGATCGAGGCGGCTCTGGCCGCCGCGCGGCTGGGCTGCTCGGTGATCCTGTTTACCCTGAGCCTGGACGCCATCGGGAATATGCCCTGCAATCCCAGCATCGGCGGCACCGCAAAGGGCCATCTGGTGCGGGAGCTGGATGCCCTGGGCGGAGAGATGGGCCACGCGGCCGACGCCACCATGCTCCAGAGCAGGATGCTCAATCTGGGCAAAGGCCCGGCGGTCCACAGCCTTCGGGTCCAGTCGGACCGGATGGCCTACCACGCCTATATGAAAGGGGTGCTGGAGCGGCAGGAGGGCCTGCGGATCAAGCAGTCGGAGATCGTGGCTCTGGAGACAGACGGGAAGGGACACATCTCCGCCGCAGTCACCGCCCTGGGCGCAAGGTACCGGGTGGGGGCAGTGATCCTGGCTACCGGTACCTACCTGCGGGGGCGGGTCTTTGTGGGGGATTACTGCGCCGAAAGCGGTCCTGACGGGATGCACCCCGCCGGGCCCCTTTCAGACAGCCTCCGGAGCCTGGGGCTGGAGCTGCGCCGCTTCAAGACCGGCACCCCCGCCCGGGTCCGCCGGAGTTCCATCGACTTTTCCCGGATGGAGGTTCAGGCGGGGGATGAGCCCATTACCCCCTTTTCCTTTGATACCGACCCGGCCTCCCTGCACAATACCCAGGTCTGCCACATCGCCTACACCAATGAGGAGACCCACCGGATCATCCGGGAGAACATCCACCGCTCGCCCCTTTACGGAGGGATGATCGAGGGGATCGGGCCCCGGTATTGCCCCAGCATTGAGGACAAGGTGGTGCGTTTTGCCGATAAGCCCCGGCACCAGATCTTTGTGGAGCCCATGGGGGCGGATACCGAGGAAATGTACCTTCAGGGGATGAGCTCCTCTCTGCCGGAGGATGTTCAGGAGGCCATGTACCGCACCATCCCCGGCCTGGAACGGATGGAAATGATGCGCACCGCCTACGCCATCGAGTATGACTGCATCGACCCCACCCAGCTGCTGCCCACCCTGGAAACCAAGGCGGTCCCCGGCCTGTATGGAGCGGGGCAGTTTAACGGCACCTCCGGCTACGAGGAAGCGGCCGTCCAGGGCCTGGTGGCAGGCATCAACGCCGCCCGCCGTGCCCGGGGAAAGGAGCCGCTGGTGTTGGAGCGGTCAGGGTCTTACATCGGCACCCTCATTGACGATCTGGTCACCAAGGGTTGCATGGACCCCTACCGGATGATGACCAGCCGCAGTGAGTACCGGCTCCTGCTGCGCCAGGACAACGCCGACGTGCGGCTGATGCCCCTGGGCCATGAGATCGGCCTGGTTTCGGAGGAGCGATACCGCCGCTTTCTGGACCAGCAGGCGGCAAAAGAGAGGGAGATCCGCCGCCTGGAGGAGTACACCATCCCCGCGTCGCCGGAGGTTAACCGCTGGCTGGAAAGCCTGGGTACCGCCCCTCTGAGCCAGGGAGTGCGGGCGGCGGAGCTGCTGCGGCGGCCCCAGGTCACCTATGACGGCCTGGAGCCCTTTGACCGGGACCGCCACCCGCTGGAGGCCCATGTGCGGGAGCAGGTGGAGATCGAGATCAAGTATGCCGGCTACATTAAAAAGCAGCTGGCCCAGGTGGAGCAGATGCGCCGTCTGGAGACCATGCCCCTGGAAGGGCTGGATTACAGCCAGGTGCGGGGCCTGCGGCTGGAGGCAGCGGAAAAACTCCAGAAGATCCGTCCTCTGAACCTGGGCCAGGCCTCCCGGATCTCCGGGGTAAGCCCGGCGGATGTGTCGGTACTGATTATTGCCCTGGAGCAGCGCCGCCGGCAGAGGGAAGAAACAGAGAAGGGAGGGGAGAGACCATGATCTCCCGGGAAGAATTCAGTAAAATAATGGAAAAAATTTCCATCTCTCCTCAGGATGAGGATTATCTTCTCTTCAGCATCTACTGCGAGACGCTGAAGGAATGGAACCAGAAGATGAACCTTACCGCCATTACCGATGACTCCGGTATCGCGGTAAAGCATTTTGCCGACAGCCTTCTGCCCCTGACCCTTTTTGATATTCCCGCCAACGCACGGCTCATCGACGTGGGGACCGGAGCGGGCTTTCCATCCGTCCCCATGAAGCTGATCCGCCGGGACCTGCAGCTGACCCTTCTGGACAGCCTGGAAAAGCGCCTGGGCTTTCTCCGGCATCTTTGCGCCCAGCTGGGGATCGACGCTGCTACGGTTCACCTGCGGGCGGAGGAAGCCGGACGGGATCCCCGCTACCGGGAACGCTATGATGTGGCAACCTCCCGGGCGGTGGCTTCTCTTGGCGCTCTGGCTGAATACTGCCTGCCCCTGGTCCGTCCCGGCGGGGTCATGCTGGCCCTCAAGGGCAGCAGCGGGGAAGAAGAGGCGGAGGCCGGACAGCGGGCGGTGGCGCTGTGCGGCGGCAGGATCCGGGATGTTCTCCGGTACCGGCTGCCGGGAGGAGACCCCCGCACCCTGGTGGTGGTGGAGAAAATATCGCAGACTCCGACAAAGTACCCCCGGCCTTCGGCACAAATCTCCAAGCGTCCCCTGTAACCGGTGGGGGAAGAAAGCAGGGGCGGTCGAATCCTGCGACGGAAAATACTGGCGGATATGCATAAAAGATGGTAGGATACTCTTGGGACAAGGGAACTGCCGTCTTTTTTTGCAGGCCTGGCTCCCGCATATTACAGAACACGAATAAACCCCCATGAGAAAAGGAGGAGGATCTGCTTGAAGGTGCTGCGCCGTAAACCAGAAGTTGCCAATAAGGTCTTGCTCATCCCCGTCAAGGAGATCCTCCCCAGCCCTCATCAGCCCCGCCGGGTTTTTGAGGAGAAGGATCTGGATATTTTGGCCCAAAGCATTTCCCAAAACGGCCTGCTGGTGCCGGTATCGGTCCGGCGGGAGGGAGAGGGCTATGTGCTCATTGCCGGAGAGCGCCGGCTGCTGGCCTGCCGCAGGCTGGGAATGCGGTTTATTCCCGCCATTGTGGAGGAGCGGGACGACCTGTCGGCGGCGGTGCTGTCTCTGGTGGAAAATATTCATCGCCGGGATCTGAACTGCTTTGAGGAGGCGGAGGGGATCGCCCGGCTGATGGAGCAGGAAGGGCTGAGTCAGGCGCGGGTATGCAATTTGCTCTCCATGGCACAGCCTACTGTGGCCAACAAGCTGCGGCTTCTGCGGCTGGCTCCGCCGGTGCGGCAGATGCTGCTGGAATACGGCCTGGGAGAACGGGTCGCCCGGGCGCTGCTCACCCTGGATGGGGAAGAAAACCAGGTGAAGGCCTGCCGGTGGATCGGAGAAAATTCCCTTACCGCCGCCCAGGCGGAGGCCTATATTGCCGGTCTGACGGCGGACAAGCCGGTCCGGCGCCGCGGCGTAGGCCGTCTGCGGGATTACCGGATCCTTTTTTCCGGGGTGGATAAGGCGGTGGCGGAGATCCGCAAAACCGGCGTTTCGGTTCAGATCCGCAAAACCGAGGAAGAAAGCTGCGTCTGCTATACCATCCGCATTCCCAAATCCGCCGCCTCCACAGCCTCCAAGGAAGCCTCACCCAAGGTGCTGGCTTTGCGCACCGGCTGAAATTTGTGGTGGCTCTCTCCCCGAGAGTTCATATATTTGACTTCCCATAAGCTGGCTCCAAGCGCCGCCCCCGGATTCCGGGGTGCGGCGCTTGGGGCGTTTTGGGCTTTTGCAAAAATGATAGGATCTGTGTGTACATTGGCTGGCTTTGGCAACCCCAAAGCCGCTTAAAGGCAGGCAGTTCTGCTTAAACAGCTTGCCGACAGTACAAGGAAAGCGTTGGGAAGAGGGAAGGAGATGGGTTTTATGTATGGATGGGATGCGTGGAAAAGAACGAGCTTGTGTTCGGCTTCCCAAAACAGGGCCCAAAATCAAGTGGGGGAACGGTTTGAGCGTCCCGCCAGATCCTGTGCAGACAGGGAAGGAGGAGCAGGGGAAGTAGTGCTGAGGGAACGAGATGGGTTTTATGTATGGATGGGATGCGTGGAAAAGAACGAGCTTGTGTTCGGCTTCCCAAAACAGGGCCCAAAATCAAGTGGGGCAACGGTTTGAGCGTCCCGCCAGATCCTGTGCAGACAGAAAAGAAGGAATACGAGAAGCGTTGCTGGGGGTGGCTTCAAAATGGAGGTTGGGAACAAGCCTCAACAGCAGTGGCCTTCAAACAGCTTGCCGGGCTGGTGCGGAGAGGAAGAAAACCAGAAAACCGGTTCTGGGCTGGCCTCCGGGGATGAAGGCGTGGCAATGAGGCAGGGGTGAACAGGAATTGGCCCAAAACCGTCACGGGGCTGTAAAGACAGAATCGGGAGATTGTCAAAAGCGATGTTGGGAGTGCCTCCCAATCATTTATGCATCGTAAAAGAATGGGCAGAAATGGCCCAAAAAAGAAAAGCCCGCCGCTGGCTGGGAGGGAAAACTGGAGGAGGAGGCAGTTTTCTGGATTAAGGCTGGACACAGGGCCCAACAGCAATCTTTAAAAGCAGGCCGCCCGGCTGCTGCAGGGCAGGAAAGGGGAGACTATGGGAACTGCCGGTGGGACTGGCATCCCAAGATTAAACCTGGCAATAGAACGTGATCACACAAAAATCGTCTCAAAGCCAGTAGCTGGGCCTGTAAAGACAGAAAAGAGAAAATGTGAAATGGGCTGTGGGGCCGGCCTATAAAGACAAGGAAAAATGCTGCTCACTGGGGAATCGCCCAAAGGCAGCCGTTGGGCTTGCAGAGCTGCACCAGAGGAAAGAAAAGCTGAATTGGCAGACAGGTGCGGACTTTTGACCGGCTGCAGGTAAAAATCAATCTTTCTTAAAAGGAATCTGGCAATGTGCCCCTTAAATCAGCGGCCCATTGCTGGCAGACAAAGCTGTACAGACAGTTTTGCTTTTAAAGGGCATAAAAGCGGCCCCGTTTGTCAGGTGTGTAAGCTTGCTGCGCTTTTGCCGGCTTTTTAGTTTTAAGGTGCTTTGCGGCAATGCTTCTATTCGTTACAGAGCCTTCCAGGACCTTAGAATCAGGGCAGCCTTGGATGGGATTTCCACGCCTGAAAAAGCGTTATAAATTTTGTCTTTCTTTAATTAAAAATCGGCGCTGGCTTAAAGGGCGTATGAGGCACTTTAAGAAAATGTTTCACGTGGAACAGCCTTTTTGACGAAACAGAGGAAGAGAATATGGCAAGGTTTTACGTTTCACGTGAAACAAAAGGGTGGAAAGGCCCAACAGTTTGTGCTATAATCAAAGCTGTATCCCAGAAAGACTTGAATTTTCCAGGAAAGGTGGGGAAGTCCGTGGGAAAGATTATCGCCGTGGCCAACCAGAAGGGCGGAGTGGGTAAAACCACCACGGCAGTAAACCTGGCGTCCGGCCTGGGAGAACTGGGCAAAAAGGTGCTGTTGGTGGATCTGGACCCCCAGGGCAACGCCACCAGCGGCCTGGGCATCAATAAGCGCACGGTCAAGGCCTCCTGCTATGATATGCTCATTTTGGGGAAAACCGCCGACGACGTGACCCTGCGCACCCCTTTTAAGAATGTGGCGGTGATCCCCAGCCATATTTCTTTGGCCGGGGCAGAAATTGAACTGGTGGAGATGGAAAACCGCACCATGGGCCTGCGGGCCAATCTGCTGCGGGTCCGGGACCGGTACGATTTTATCATCATTGACTGTCCGCCCTCCCTGGGCCTGATTACCGTCAACGCCCTGGCGGCGGCAGATTCCATCCTTATCCCCATCCAGTGCGAGTATTACGCGCTGGAGGGCCTTTCCCAGCTTATGTCCACGGTCCGCACCGTCAAGCGGATGTACAACCCCGACCTGGAGGTGGAAGGGGTACTGCTCACCATGTATGACAGCCGCCTGAACCTGACAGTCCAGGTGGTGGACGAGGTAAAGAAATACTTTGCGGGGAAGATCTTCCGCACGGTGGTCCCCCGGAATGTCCGGCTTTCCGAAGCCCCCAGCTTTGGCAAGCCCATTATGTACTACGACCGCAGTTCCCGGGGCACCGAGGCATATCTGGGTCTGTCCCAAGAGATAATAGAAAAGAATCGGTAAGGAGGGAAGGCCATGGCCAAAAAAGGCGGTTTGGGCAAGGGGCTCAATGCCCTGTTTATAGATAACGACACCGAAGTGGCGGGCTCGCTGATGCAGCTGCGGCTGGCGGATGTGGAGCCAAATAAGGACCAGCCCCGGGGCGTATTTGAGCAGGGCCCTCTGGAGGAGCTGGCAGATTCCATCCGGGAGCACGGCGTCCTGCAGCCCATTGTGGTGCGCACCCTTCCGGGAGGAGTTTATCAGATCATTGCCGGAGAACGCCGGTGGCGGGCCAGCCGTCTGGCCGGGCTTACGGAGATCCCTGCCATTGTGGTGGAAGCCGACGACAACAAGGTAATGGAACTGGCCCTCATTGAAAACCTGCAGCGGCAGGACCTGAACCCGGTGGAAGAGGCCCAGGGGTACCGGGCGCTGGTAGAGACCTACCACATGACCCAGGAGCAGGTGGCCAAACGGCTGGGAAAGTCCCGCCCGGCTGTGACCAATGCCCTGCGGCTGCTGTCCCTGCCGGAGAGGACTTTGCAGGAGCTGTCCCAGGGGAGCATCACCCCGGGGCATGCCCGGGTCCTGGCGGGAATGGAAGATCCGGACCGGGTAGAGGAACTGACCGACCTGATCCTCAGCCGGGGCCTTACAGTTCGGCAGCTGGAGAAGCTTTGCCGGGAGGAGAAGGCCGGCGGCCGATCTACCAGGTCTCCCCGGGAGGAGAGCGCCTGGGGAGACAATCTGTACAAAGAGCTGGAAATCAGCCTTCAGGAGGCCCTGGGACGGCGGGTGAAGATCCGCCGCGGTCCCGGCGGAGGAACACTGGAGGTGGCTTTCCACTCCGAGGAAGAGCTCCGGGACATGGCGGCCAGGCTGGCCGGGGAGGAATAAGCCTCCCGCACCACATTTCGCACACATAAAACAGCGGCGGCACTGACCCGCCGGAAGGAAAAAGGAAGGATACGACATGTTAGACTTAAAAGTGATCCGCAGCAACCCCGAAATGGTAAAGGAAGCCATGCGGCACCGCAACAAGGACATGGACCAGCTGATTGACGATCTGCTGGCGGCAGACGCCGACCTGCGGGCGCTGAGCACCGCCAACGACGCCCTGAAAGCAGAGCAAAACAAGGCCAGCAAGGAGATCCCCATGCTGAAAAAGCAGGGCCAGGATGTGTCTCAGGTTATGGCCCGGATGAAGGAACTGTCGGAAGAAATCAAGAGCAACGATCAGAAAATTGCTGATTTGACCGAAAAAGTCAAGCTGTTTTTGTACGAAATCCCCAATATTCCTCATGAAAGCGTGCCCATCGGCAAGGACGACACCGAGAATGTGGAGCAGCGCCGCTGGGGCGAACCCCGGAAATTTGAGTTCGAGCCCAAGGCCCACTGGGATATCGGCGCCAACCTGGGGATCCTGGATCCCGAAATGGCCGCCAAGGTCACCGGAGCCCGGTTCCATTTCTATAAGGGCCTGGGCGCCCGGCTGGAGCGGTGCATCATCGCCTTTTTCATGGACACCCATGCCGCTCATGGCTACACCGAGATCCTGCCTCCCTATATGGCCAGCACCGCGTCCATGATCGGTACCGGCCAATTGCCCAAGTTTGCCGAGGATATGTACAAGATCGAGGGCGAGGAGCTGTACATGATCCCCACCGCCGAGGTGCCGGTGACCAATATGTACCGGGAGTCCATTATGGACGGCAGCCAGCTGCCCCTGCGGTATACCGCCTATTCCGCCTGCTTCCGGGGCGAAGCCGGTTCTGCCGGCCGGGATACCCGGGGCCTGATCCGTCAGCATCAGTTCAACAAGGTGGAGCTGGTAAAATATACCCGCCCCGAGCAGTCCTATGACGAGCTGGAAGAGATGACAGCCGAGGCGGAGCGGGTGCTGCAGCTGCTGGGGCTGCCCTACCGGGTGGTCTGCCTGTCCACCGGCGACATGGGCTTCTCCGCCGCCAAAACCTACGATATTGAGGTTTGGATGCCCTCCTACGGCCGGTATGTGGAAATCTCCAGCTGCTCCAACTGCGAGGACTTCCAGGCCCGCCGGGCTTCCATCCGCTTCAAGGATGGCCCCAAGGACAAGGCTCAGCTGGTCCACACCCTCAATGGCAGCGGCGTGGCTGTAGGCCGCACCACCGCCGCCATTCTGGAGAACTACCAGAACGACGACGGCAGCGTCACCGTCCCTGAGGCGCTTCGTCCCTACATGGGCTGCGACGTCATCCGCAAGTAAGATTTTCCGGAGGGCCCGGCCTGTCTCCCAAAGGAGAAGCCGGGCCCTTTTGTCATCGGGAGCGGTCATCGGGAGCGGTCATCTCGGGTGCTGCAATCAGGCGCCCCAAATGGCATGAGGCTGGAACAAAACCGGTCTGACTGGCCTGGCCGCCCGGGACCCATGAGGGCGCAAGGTTCCATAAGGCCTTGCCGCCGTCCTGGGGTTTAAAGGCCCTTTACCGGGTGGGGATTTTTCATATGATCTGCCCCTGAGCCCACAGAGGGGGAAGAAAGGCTCCCGCAACGGTCATCCCACTCAAATCCCAACGGATCCCAAAGCCCGGGAAGGCTCCGGAAAGAATAGAAGCATTGCTGCAAAGGATCTAAAAATGAAAAGGCCGCAAAAGGCGCAGCAAGCTTACACACCCAGCCAACCGTTTTTTCCTCTGAAACAGGGCCCGCCGGGCTTGCCGCTTCCCTGATCCCGGCGGAAGATTTTTCAGGGAGTCCTCTGTCTGTGCAGCCGGTGTTGGAAAAAACCATACAAACAGGGTGGATCCGGTTGCGGTGGGGGAACGCCTTAAAATATTCCGCAAAATTTCCATCCGGGACAGGGTGGACGCCCGGGAAGGGGAAGAATCAGGCTGGTCCACAAGGCGCAAAACGCCTTGCCCACCGGCCTTGCCCCAAAGAAAGGAGCCAGTTATGCTGGATGAAAGATTGTCTCTCATAGAGACCATGGTGCCCCTTTGCCGGGGAGTGGCGGATGTGGGAGCGGACCATGGGCTTCTCATCTGCCAGCTGGCAGCCTCGGGCCGGGTCCGGTGGGGAGTGGCTACGGACATCCATGCCAAGCCATTGGACAAGGCCCGCCGGGAGGCCCGGAGCCGCGGCCTGGAAAGCCGGGTCATCTGCCTGCTGGCGGACGGCCTGGGGGAACTGCCGCCCCATGGCTTGGATACGGTCATCATCGCCGGAATGGGCGGGGAAACCATTGCCCATATTATGGGTGGATGGCGGCATTCCCAAAGGCCGGGGATCACCTGGCTCCTGCAGCCCATGACCAAGGCGGAGCGGCTGCGGCAGTGGCTGTGGAACCATGGCTTTGAGATTCGCCGGGAGCCCTGCTGCCAGGCAGGAGGAAGGGTCTATTCGGTAATGGAGGCAGCCTGGACCGGACAGCCCCGGGTGCCGGACACAGGAGAGATCTACCTGGGCAAGGTGGACCCGGGCGCGGGGCCGGAAAGCCTGGCCTATTGCCGGGAGGTGCTGGAGCGGGCGCGTCAGAAGGCGCGGGGCGCCGCCAGAGGAGAAAACCGGGAGGAAGCGGCTCTGGCCGGGGATACGGCGGCGGCGCTGGAGCAGGCGCTGGAACAGAAGGGGGTCAGGCTATGAAAGGAATGCTGGTAAAGGAAGTTTTGGCGGCGCTGGACCGCATCGCTCCCTTTGACACGGCGCTGGACTGGGACAACAGCGGGCTGCTGGTGGGAGATCCCGACGCCCGGGTGGAAAAGGTGCTGGTGGCCCTGGACGCCACATCCCAGGTGATCGCGGAAGCGGCGGCAGGGGGAGCAGGGCTGGTGGTGAGCCATCATCCGGTGATCTTTGGCGGCGGACGCAAGCGGCTGCTGCCGGGAGATCCGGCTTTTGAAGCGGCTGCGGCAGGGGTGGCGGTGATCTCGGCCCACACCAACTACGATATGGCCCCGGAAGGGATCAACCTGGCCCTGGCCCGTGCTCTGGGGCTGGAAAACCTGGAGCCTTTGTCCCGGGAGCGGGTGGAGCCCTGGAAAAAAGTGGTGGCCTTTGTGCCGGCCGACCGTGCCCAGGCGGTGTACCAGGCCATGAGCGAAGCCGGAGCAGGAAAAACGGAGCATTATGCCGCTGCGGCGTCAGTCATGGATGTGGAAGGACGGTTTTTGCCGCTGCCCGGGGCGCAGCCCTTTATGGGCAGGGTGGGAGAGCCCTGCCGGGTGGCGGAAAAGGCGGTGGAGATGCTGGTACCGCCCGAAAATCTGGAGGCGGTGCTGCAGGCCATGAGGCAGGCCCATCCCTATGAGGAGCCTGCCTGGGACGTCTATGACGATTGGGGCAAGACCCGGGAAAGCTGGCTGGGATGGATGGGGACGCTGCCCGGCCCTCTGGGTGAACGGGAATTTGCCGCGCAGCTGGAAGAGACGCTGGGCCTGGCGCCCCGATTCAATCCCGGCAGCCGCAGCATCTGTCGGGTGGCGGTTTGCGGCGGCGCGGGGGCGGAGTATCTGTCTGCTGCCCGGGGTGCCGATGCCCTGGTGACGGGGGATGTAAAGCATCACCAGTTTCTGGAGGCGGCGGGCAGGGGGATGACCCTTTACGACGCCGGCCACTACGCCACCGAAAATATCGCCATGCCCCAGCTGCGGGACCAGTTGCGGCGGATGCTGCCGGGAGTGGAAGTGGAACTGGCCCAAGCCTACAGCGGACAGGTGGTTTCAGGCTGAAAGAACCCACGGAACAAGGCAGATTTCAAAAAAAGGGGCTTTGCCAAACCCGTTCAGGGGCGGAAGGGAAAAAGGATTGCTGCCCAAGCCCTAAGGGATGTGTGCAGCAGAGTCGGGATGCTTGCCTGGAAAAGGGGACAGGCGCAGATCCTGCGGGCTAACCGGCCAAAAGCTACGGCTTTGCTTTAGGGACGAGCCTGAAGAATGTGTGCAGCAGAGCCCGGGATGCTTACCTGAGAAAGGGGACAGGCGCAGATTCTGCGGGTCAATCGGCCAAAAGCTGCGGCCCTGCTTTAGAGGAGGCCTTAGGGAATCCGGGGATCCCGGTTGATATCCGGATGGCAAAAAGAAGCAGGCCCTGCAGACAGGCTGTTTTCAAAGCATATCCGGACCAGCGGTCCTGATTTTTTGCCAGGCAGGAAGGAAAAAATCCATTTTGCAGCTGCATGGCCCGGAGGGCAGGGACCTACTGGAAGAATTTGAGAAGGAATCGTGTCTACCGGAAAAAGTCCGGAACCTTTTTTGCCGGGAAAGGCCGCCGCAGATCATTCAGCGGGACGATCCTCGCCCGGGTCATTACAAATCAAAGGAGTTTATCATGGCATTTGACGGCGCGTATCTTTGCAAAATCAAACAGGAGATCCAGGAAATGGCAGGGGGGAGAATCGACAAGATCGGCCAGCCGGCCCGGGATACTTTGGTGGTGACCCTGCGGGCGGCAGGAGGCACCCGCCGGCTTCTTATTTCCGCTGCGGCAGCCGGGGCCAAAATCCACTTTACCACCGCCTCCATTGAAAATCCCAAGGCGGCCCCCATGTTCTGTATGCTGCTGCGAAAGCACCTGGGCAGCGGCAAGCTGCTCCGGGTGGAGCAGGCCGGGCTGGACCGTGTGCTCTCCCTGGTCTTTGAATGCGTCAATGAACTGGGGGACCGGGTGGAGCTGACCCTCCTTTGTGAGATCATGGGCCGTCACAGCAATATCATCCTCCTGGACCAGAACCGGAAAATCATCGATGCCATCAAGCGGGTGGATTTTGTCACCTCTGAGGCCCGTCAGGTGCTTCCGGGGATGACCTATACGCCGCCGCCCCAGCAGCATAAGCTGTGCCCCCTGGAAAACTCCGGGGAGGAGCTGGCCCGGGCGGTCTGCGCCGGGCGGGATGTCCCCCTGTCCAAAGCCATTCTGGAACAGGTGGAAGGATTCTCCCCCATGATCTGCCGGGAGATCGCCCATTTTACCTGCCCGGAGGGCGAACCCACTGCGGGGAGCCTTACCCCGGCCCAAAAGGAACGGCTGGGCTTTTACTTTGAGGCGGTGCGGGCGGCTCTGCAGCCGGGAAGCGGGGAGCCCTGGCTGGTTCGGGACCCGTCTGGAAAGATGCTGGATTTTGCTTTTCTTCAGCCGCGGCAGTTCCCGGCGGAGTACCCTCTGGAACGGGCGGAAAGCTTCAGCGGCCTGGTGGACAGCTTTTATGCCAGCAAGGACACCGCCGAGCGGATGCGCCAGAAAAGCGCCGACCTGCACAAACTGCTGACCAATATCCGGGACCGGCTGCGGCGGAAGCTGGCGGCCCAGCAGGAGGACCTGCGCCGGGCGGAGGGCAGGGAACGGAAGAAGGAACTGGGAGATATTATTTCCGCCAATCTTTACACCCTGGAGAAGGGCGACCGGGTGCTGCGGGCGGTGGACTTTTTCAGTGAAACGGGAGAGATGGTGGAGATTCCCCTGGATCCCATGTTGTCTCCGAGTAAAAATGCACAGAAATATTACAATGAGTATAAAAAACTCACCACCGCTCAGGCCAAACTCCAGGAACTGATCCAAAGCGGTACCCAGGAACTGCAGTACATTGAAACGGTCCTTTCCGAACTGGAACGGGTGGCCACCGAGGCAGAGCTTCAGGGAATCCGGGAGGAGGTGGCCAGCCAGGGCTATACCCGGGAGCATCGGGAAGACCGGGGCCGAAAGACTCAGAAGCCGACGCGCCTGGCGCCGCTGCGGTACCTGTCCAGCGACGGCTTTACCATCCTCTGCGGACGAAACAACCTGCAGAACGACCAGCTTACCCTCCGGGAGGCCCACAATTACGATCTCTGGCTCCATACCCAAAAGATCCCCGGTTCCCACACCATCATCCTTTCCCAACCGGGGCGGGACTTTCCCCTCAGGACCATTGAGGAGGCGGCGGTCATTGCAGCCTGCAATTCCGGAGCCCGGGAAAGCGCCAAGGTGCCGGTGGATTATACCCAGATCCGCAATGTAAAAAAGCCCCGGGGCGCCCGTCCCGGCATGGTGATCTATGAGAATTATCAGACGGCGGTTGTGAATCCGGATCAAGCCTTGGCCCAGAGCCTTCTGCAAAAATAAGCGTGCGCCGGGGTGGGACGGGGAAGATTTTTATCTGACCGCCCAGGAGCGGCAGCAGCCCAAAAACTCTTTCCCGCCCGGGGAAATTGTTTACGTTTCTCCTCAAGGACACGGCAGTGGGAAAGCAATCCTCTGCTTTCCTTCCGGAAATCACAGGCATGAACAAGACTGCAACCACCGGCAGGGTCTGCCGCCCCTCTTCCGGTCTTCTCCCGGAAGCTTCCACCTCTGCAAGGGAACGCAGGCCCCCTCCCCAAGTCGGCAGAGGAGGGAAAGCAATCCTCTGCTTTCCTTCCTGAAATCACAGGTATGAACAAGACCGCAACAGAAGAGGGATGTGCCGCCCCTCTTCCGGTTTGTTCCCCGAAGCTTCCACCCCTGCAAGGGAACGCAGGCCCTCTCCGCAAAGCGGCAGCGGCGGGGAGGGAAGCCTTTAGGACACGATGACGGGGCGGCCATGACCGGACAGCTGCCGCCCTTCTCTTAGATAGCCCGGGCGGCAAGGGGCGGGAACACATTCGGCCATTTAAAAAACTGTATGGAGCCACAGACGCTCCTCTTTATGGACAAGGGCAGGCAGGTCTTTTCCCTGATGGAGGCTTCTGCTTTACAGGAGACGGATTCATACAACCTTCCCTGCAGCAGAAAGCAAACAAAGCTGATTTTATGGATGTTACGGTAATTTTTGTCAGTTTTTATGAAGGAAACCCAGGAAGTTTGTTGCATATTCGGGATAGACAAGCCCGGACAGATGGTCTATAATCAACAGGAATCAGAAGAGAGGAGGACACAGATATGCTGCTGAAGGAATATCGGTGCTCCGCTCTTTTTTTGACGCCGCAGCAGCCGGTGTCCGGCAGGAATTTTTACATTTTCCGGAAAAGGCTTTGGCTTTTCTTTTAAGGAAAGGCCAATGCCTTTTTTTGCGGGCAAAGGGCGGACCGAAAAAACGGCCCCGCCGGACGGCTGGGGAGCGGCGGAGAATTTTGGAGGAGGAATAGGAAGATGAGCGAAGAGAAAAAAATCCGGGTAGGGGACGAGGGCATTGAAGACGCCCGGGTCCTGGGAACTCCCAAAATGCTGGTGCTGGGTCTGCAGCACGTGTTTGCCATGTTCGGTGCCACGGTGCTGGTGCCGCTGATCACCGGCCTCAATGTTTCCACCACCCTGTTGATGGCAGGCCTGGGGACCCTGCTGTTCCATCTGGTCACCAAGGGAAAGGTGCCTGCGTTTCTGGGCTCTTCCTTTGCCTTCCTGGGAGGTTTTGCCCTGGTGGCCCCCAAACTGGTGGACCCCGAAACCGGCCTGCAGACAGTAGCCAACACCGAGATGCTCCCCTATGCCTGCGGAGGCGTGGTGGCGGCGGGACTGGTCTATGTCATCGTGGCCGCCCTCATCGGCGTTTTTGGCGTCAACCGGGTGATGCGGTTCTTTCCTCCGGTGGTTACCGGACCCATCATCATCTCCATCGGCCTGATCCTGGCCCCCTCCGCCATCACCAACGCCAGCACCGACTGGCTCCTGGCGGTGGTAGCCCTTACCACCATCATCATCTGCAACATCTGGGGCAAGGGGATGGTCAAAATCATCCCCATCCTTCTGGGTGTGGCGGTCTCCTACGGAGTAGCTGTCGTCACCGGCGCAGTGGATTTTACTGCCATCAACCAGGCGGAACTGCTGGGTTCTCCTCTCAATCCTGCTGCTTTTGCCAAATTTGACCTGAGTGCCATTCTCACCATCATGCCCATTGCTCTGGCCGCAATGATGGAGCATATCGGGGATATGGCCGCCATCAGCGCCACCACCGGCCACAACTTTATCGCCGATCCCGGCCTGGCCCGAACCCTGATGGGAGACGGCCTCGCCACCTCCCTGGCAGGCTTCTTTGGCGGACCCGCCAACACCACCTACGGTGAAAATACCGGCGTGCTGGCCCTTACCAAGGTGTATGACCCCAAGGTGGTGCGGATCGCCGCCTGCGTGGCGGTGCTCCTTTCCCTCAGCCCCAAGTTTGACGCCCTGGTCAACACCATCCCCACCGCCATCATCGGCGGCATTTCCCTCATCCTTTACGGAATGATCTCCGCCATCGGCGTGCGCAATGTGGTGGAGAATCAGGTGGACTTTACCCGCTCCCGGAACCTCATCATCGCGGCGGTGATCCTGGTCAGCGCCCTGGGCTTCAATTCGGTGGGCGGCCTGACCCTGGTGAGCACGCCGGATCTTACCATCAGCCTGTCGGGCCTGGCCATCGCCGCCATTCTGGGCATTGCGCTCAATGCTGTGCTTCCCGGCAACGACTATGAATTCGGCAAAGATCTGGACGGCGATACTTCCGCCAACTTCCAGATGTGATTCCCTCTCCCATCAAAGAAACCGCGGCCCCACCGGGCTGCCGCCCAAACCATCGCCCCTGTCCCTGTTTCCGGGATGGGGGCGATTTTGCGCGGCTGGGTGTATAAGGAAATCCGGCAAAGTATTTTCGCTCTGCCCAAGGGGGAAACCAGCTCCCGGAAAGAGCCGGGAGCTGGCTTTTTGCCGGGAAACGCAGTTTTGGACAGATGATCCATCCGATGCTAAAACATTTTCTTCAATAATTGGGCATATTGCAGCGTTATCCTTTACAAAGGGCAAAACGGTGACCACAGGCCAAAGAAAGCGAGGAGGAAGCAGCCATGTTGCGAAGCAAACGATTTTTTACAGTATGGGCAGCGGTGATGCTGCTGGCAGCGATTCTGGCGGGGTGCGGCGGAAAGGTTCCCTCCGGCAGTGACCCCCAACCCTCTCCGGCATCCATGGGGCTTACAGAGGAAGAATGGTCTCAGTTGTCTGCCGCTCATGAGGCCTATGAGGCCCTTTCACCTCAGGAGCAGGCGGCTGCCCGGGAACAGGGCGGGGTACCATGTCCCAACTTTGACCATCTGGAGTGGGAGACGGCGCTGGACCTGTCGCTGATCCAATATGTGGGGACGGAGGCATTTGAAGAATGGGCTGACGGACGGTGGGAAGAAGGTTTATGTTCCTCTATTTATGATCTGTGCCGGGACTTTTCCATTTCTTACAGCCAGCTGGCAGAGCTGATTGAGGAAAAAGGGCTGGAGGAGCTGTATCCGCCGGACCGGGTGAAGGAACGTTTTCAGGCGTTGGATCTGCCCATGGAATAGGGGAATTCATCACCGGGGAAGCCCGATCATGGGGAACATCAGAGGAAAATTTTTTAGGTCCGGAGGGGTAGAAGTTTTTCCGGAGCGGCAATTTCAGCGGCGCCGGTGTAGGAAGATCCTTCCGTGAGCTTTTCTTCCAAATCTTAACCAAACACGGGACATGATTGCCATACTGTCCCGGCTGGGGCGGGAAGGGAGGTCCCTGGGGCCGTATCAGAGATCCGCTCCTGAAAATCTCCATGGCCTTTTGTCCCACCGGTACGAAAGATCAAAACCATTTCCCATCCACGGCTTTTTGCATCCCAGACCATGACGAAAGGGCTGCTGCAAAATAAAAATGCAACAGCCACCGGCACAAAGGATCAGAGATAAACAATAAAAAAACGGCCCTCAAAGGAAGCGGTTCTGCTTCTTTTGGGGCCGATTTTTGTGGATTGTTTTTGGGTAAGGCTATTTGGCAGCAGCCTTGGTTTGCTTTGAAACAGGGAGCGTCAGCGGATCTCCCGGATATTGGGGACGATGCCGGAAGGGGTGATGTCCAGGCAAAGGTAGCTGCAGGGGGTGAGCCGGCTGTCCAGGACACTGCCGGGATTGATGATATAAAGGCCGTCTTCATACCGGACCTGAGCAAAATGGGTATGGCCGTAAAGGGCCACATCCGCGCCCTCCTTGCGGGCGGCGGCCTCCAGATCGGCGGTGGAATATTTGACATTGAAAAGATCGCCATGGGTCAGAAGCAGCTTTTTGCCGCCGCTGGTGATGACTCTGGTTTTGGGCTCCATGCTGCCCCAGTCGTTGTTCCCTTTGACGGCGATAAAGTGAAGCTCGGGCCACAGGCAGTGAACGTCGTCGAACTCATCGATGCCGTCCCCCAAATGAATGAAGGTGTCCGCCGAATCCTTGTTTGCCTCCACGATGGTCTTGACCTTGTGGAAGGCCGAATGGCTGTCGGACATCACAATCAGTCTCATGGTAAAGCCTGCCTTTCAGTTGAGAGTTGCCGAAGATCCTTTTTCCCGGCAGAAGATTCTGCTGTCTATGGTATTCCGCGCCGCCAGGAAGGGTGCGGGACACCACGGAAGGATCCGGTGCATAGAATGGAAGCAAGCCGGCAGAGGGCGCAGGCCCGGCATGCCGGCAGGTATATCACCCATTACTTTATCATATTTATTTAAAAAATGGAATAGGCGGTGGCGAAAATGGGAGAAAAAGGGTTTCGGCCGGAACAGCTGCGGGTATTGATGCAGGCGGCTTCGGCGCGGCTGGGTAAGGATCCCAACCAATTGCGGCAGGAGCTGGAATCGGGCTCCTGGGACTCTGTTCTGGCTGCCGCGGGAACAAACCGTGAAGGATTGCAGCAGCTTCTTCAGGACCGGAGCAAGGTGGAAAGCGTCCTGCGCAGCCCTCAGGCCCAGGCCCTGCTGCGGGAGTTGATGGCCAAGGGGCGCTGAAATCAGCCCCGGAAAGGAACGAAACCCATGGAGGACATTGCTGCAAAGCTGGCCCAGGTGCTGTCGGATGAAGAAGCCATGGGGCAGATCATGGGGTTGATGTCCGCGCTGGGAGGGCAGGAGGGCGGCCATCCGGAAGAAGCGGACCCATCGGCATCCCCGGACGGGCAGGGCCCGGACCTGGCCTCCCTGCTGGGTTCCCTGGGGTTGGGGGGCAATTTTCCCGGCGCAGGCTCCGGCGGGGGAGAGGGCGCTTTCCCTGATCCGGCCATGCTGTCGCTGCTGGGCAAAATGGCCGGGGCCTTTCAGGAGCGGGACAGAAATGTGGAACTTTTGACAGCCCTCAAGCCCTATTTTGGACAGCCCCGGCAGGGGCGGGTGGAGGATGCCATCCGAATGATGAAGCTGATCCACCTCCTGCCCATGCTGCGGGAAAGCGGGCTGCTGGAAAACCTGTTGGGAGGGAAAGGGCATGGCTGACGGACGGTGGATGCCGGAGGACGCCTCCCATTGCGGGGAGCTGACTGCCCGGGCCCTGGAAGAAGCCCGGGAAGCCTACCGGCGGGGGGAGGAATATCAGGCCCGGTACCGTCAAAAGGATGCCGGACTCATGGAAGCTCTGGAACGGGCCCCTCAACAGGGGGAAAGAGAATCGTTCCCAAAAGGAGAAGCTTCTCTCCAAACGGCTCTGGGGCGAAATATCCCCGGTTCCCAGGGCAATGATGAAGAGCGAAGCGGGAATTTTTCAAAAACACCGGCAATGTCTGCAAAAGGAGCCAATGGAGGGGACGCTTTGTGGAAAAGGACCGGCAGGGAAGGGGAAGCATCCCTGCGGGAAGCGCTGGAGCGGGACATACCCACCTCCCGAGACGATGAGGGAGGGGAAAGCAGAGATTGCTCAAAGGCAGCGGGCATCCCCTCAAAAGGATCCAATGGGGAAGACCCTTTGGAGGAAAGGGGCGGTGGGGAAGGAGAAAAAAATTTCCGTCAGGGAACAGCCTGGGGCGAACCCTGCTATGACGGAGAAGAGCGAAACTCCCCCGGAAGAAAAAAACCACAAACCTGCTCCAACATCCCTGGCCGGCAGGGCGAAAGAGGCCCCAGCCGGGAGGAGGAAACCATCCTTTTGCTGATCCTTCTCTTTTTGCTGTGGCAGGAAAAGGCCAGCCCGGAGATCCTTTTGGCACTGCTGTATATACTATTGGTATAATTTTCTTAGAAAATTCAGATTTAACTGGGATTTTTAAAGATTTTCGAGAAAATAAAAGCAACTATAAGTATAAATTATAATATAATATACAAATTGTAGCTTACAAAAACATTCAAATGGGGGGCTGCTGCGAAACAGCCCTCCAAAAAAGAATGCACAAAATCGGTCCTCCCAAGAAGCAAAACTACTTTTTGGGAGGGCCGATTTTCATTGTTTGTCTCTCGTTCTTTCTGCAGGCCGCCATGGCATTTTCTTTTTGCGGCAGTCCTTTTTAATGACAAACCCGCTGGGCAGCTGCGTCGGCTCAACGCAAAGCCCGGGACGACAGGATAAAGAAGCCCCGCCTGCTGTAAAAATTCAAAAAACTTCCCCTCCGCCGCCAGCGGAAAGGGACGGCCCCAAAACGCGGCAGGGGGAAAGAGCCTGAGACAAGGGGCAAATGGCTTTCCCATCCAGGGGCCGGACGGAAAACGGATCGGGCTG
>CASEAH010000104.1 GCA_949285935.1 uncultured Oscillospiraceae bacterium | reverse complement strand
TTCCTCACCGAGAAGGGCCATCCTGTTCTGGGCATGGAGCCCATGATGTAAGGATTCTCTTCCAGGGATCTGAGCCAAACAGAACAAGCCGCCCGGCGCTGGTCTTCCGCGCCGGGCGGCTTTCTTTTTCCAACGTCGCTCTTCGCCTCATTTCCAGCCTGGCTGATCCCTGCCTTTTTAAAGGTGCTGCGGGCGCTGCCAAGCCCTTTCCGCAAAAGAGCCGGCTCCACAATGTGGAGCCGGCTCTTTTTTCCGCATGACATGGTTTCCTTTGACCCTTGCTTTCCAGCAGGCCCATCTGCCGCGTACCCTTACATCCAGATGGTAAAGATCCGCAGCACCCGTTCGCTGAGCTTACGGAAGATGCTGCGTCTCCGCCACTGGGCCAGATGAATTTCCCGGCAGCGGGTCAGGATATCCTGAATATCCCGGGTAATATGCTCTACCGCCGGCATACCGTACAGCACTGTGCCGCACTCATAGTGGAGCTGGAAGCTGCGGTAGTCCATATTCACCGAACCTACCACCGCCATCTCTCCATCCGCCAACAGGAGTTTGCTGTGGAGAAATCCGGGGGTATACTCAAAAATCCGTACCCCGTGGCTCAGCAGGCGGTCAAAGTAAGCCCCCGCCGCCAGATAGGTGTACTTATGGTCCGGGATGCCCGGCAGCAGAATCCTTACATCCACCCCGCTGTCCGCCGCCACGCAGAGGGCATCCAGCATGGAGTCCTCCACGGCAAAGTAAGGCGTGGTGATATAAAGGAAATTTCGGGCAGTGGAAATGGCCTGGAGATACAGCTCCTGGGCCGGATTGTCCGGGTTGTTCATGGGGCCGTCGCAGAAAGGCTGACACCAGCCTTCCGCCTGGACCGGTCCATGAGGCCGGTAATAGTCGTATTCGTCGTGGAACCGACCGCCCAGTCGCTCCCACATGTGGAGGAACAGCCGGGTAAGGCCCCAGGCCCCTTCGCCGTCCAGCAGGCAGGCACTGTCCTTCCAGTATCCGAAGCGCTTGATAATGTTGGCGTACTCGTCCGCCAGGTTGATCCCGCCGGTATAGGCAAAATCCCCGTCGATACAGAAGATCTTCCGGTGATCCCGATAGTTGAAGTAGAGGCGGTTCACATACTGGTGCACCGGGTGAAAGATTTTGACCTCGATCCCCCGCCGGCGCATCTGCTCCACCGTCTCCGGGGAGAGCCGGGTAATGCAGCCAAAATCGTCGAAAATGACCTTGACCTCGATGCCCCGACTGGCTTTATCCTCCAGGATAGCCTGGATTCGGTCCCAAAGCTTGCCCTCGGCGATAATAAAATATTCCAGGAAAATGAACCGTTCCGCCTGCTCCAGCCGGGCCTGCAGATCTCCAAAAAAGCTGTCCCCATCTGGGAAATAGGTTACGGCTGTGTTTTTGTAGAGCATGAAATCATGCTTCACCATAAGCCGGGCCTCTCTGGCCCAGGTAGGAAAGGATTCCTCCATCTTCGCTACATAGTCCTTGCTGCGGGTATATTCATAATCCTTGTGGGCAGGAGGCGAAATAGGATGGAGCATCTGCTTTTTCCGCTGGGCGCCGCCGCCCCACAGGGCGTACATCACCAAGCCCGCCACCGGCAGGGCCAGCAGCACAATGTTCCAGGCCAGCTTGTAGGAGGCGCTGCCCCAGCTCCCCGACAGGTGGATCGCCACAATAACGGCTACCACCTCAAACAGCAGATACACAAGAGTGGCATTGGTCTGGAGAAAGAACGACAGCCACACAATCAGGGCCATATTGGCCAAAAAGAGCACGACCACCAGCAAAATCCGCATCGCCGCCGAGATGCGCCGCTCTGTGGTCTGTTTCAGTTTCATGGACGCCGCTCCTTTCTTCCGGCTCAATAGGTCCGCTCCAGCAGGTGATATTTGATCTCCCAGAGTTTGCGGCTCAGGTCTACATAGTATTTGTGGGGATTGTCAAACCGCTTCACCTCATCCCAGAGGGTATCAATCTGCTTGGCGCAGTAGGCCTGGATCTCCTCCAGAGATGGCAGTTCATATACACATTGCCCGTTCCGGAACACCGGCACCTGCATCTCCCGGGCGGTAAAATTATAGACTTCCTTTTTCTTCCAGGTAGCGTCGGGATCAAAGATGGTGAGAGGCTTGCTGTCATCCACCGTTTCATCATAGACACAGAGATAGTCGGCAATGGCCTTCCCGGTGTCGTTGCCGAAAAAGCGATAGAATTTCTTGTAATGAGGCGTGGTGATCTTGGACACGTTCTCGCTGATCTTGATCTTGGGGACCACCTCTCCGTTCTCCTCC
>CASEAH010000103.1 GCA_949285935.1 uncultured Oscillospiraceae bacterium | reverse complement strand
GATACCGTCACCGACGCGGACAACCCCGCGCCCCAGCCCCTGCCCGGCTACCGCAAGGCCAATCCCATGGTGTTCTGCGGTATCTATCCCGCCGACGGCGCCAAATACCCCGACCTGCGGGACGCGCTGGAAAAGCTCCAGCTGAACGACGCTTCCCTCACCTTTGAGCCGGAAACCTCGGCGGCGCTGGGCTTTGGCTTCCGGTGCGGCTTTTTGGGGCTGCTCCATATGGAGATCATCCAGGAGCGGCTGGAGCGGGAGTACAATCTGGATCTCATCACCACCGCTCCCAGCGTGGTGTACCACCTCACCCTTACCAACGGAGAGACCATTACCATCGACAATCCCACCAACTACCCCGACCCCTCCCTGATTGCCTCTGCCCAGGAGCCTTATGTCCGGGCCAGCATCTTTACCCCCAGCGCCTATATCGGCAGTATCATGGAGCTGTGCCAGGAGCGGCGGGGCATCTATAAGGACACCAAATACCTGGATACCGACCGGGTGGAGCTCCATTATGAACTGCCTCTCAACGAGATCATCTACGATTTCTTTGACGCCCTCAAATCCCGCACCAAGGGATACGCCTCCTTTGACTATGAGTTGTCCGACTACCGGGACAGCAAGCTGGTGAAGCTGGATATCCTCCTCAACGGCGAGATCGTGGACGCCCTGAGCTTCATTGTCTTTGCGGACAACGCCTATCCCCGTGCGCGCAAGCTGGCGGAACGGCTGAAGGAACACATTCCCCGCCAGCTTTTCGAGGTGCCCATCCAGGCAGCCATCGGCGGAAAGGTGATCGCCCGGGAAACCGTCAAGGCCATGCGCAAGGACGTGCTGGCCAAGTGCTACGGCGGCGACATTACCCGTAAAAAGAAGCTGCTGGAAAAACAAAAGGAAGGCAAGAAGCGGATGCGTCAGCTGGGTACTGTGGAAGTGCCGCAGGAAGCCTTTATGGCGGTCCTCAAGCTGGGAGACGACTGAGCCGGGGCGGGGACAGGAAGGGGCCCCATCGGGCTTTTCCCGCTTCGGGCAATATGTTTCAAATTCAACCAAAAGCGGGGCAGCAGGGGAAAAGGAAGGAGAACACCTTTGGAAACTGTGGAACATAAAGGAGTGGGGATGCGGCTGATCAAAACCACTGTCGCCGTTTTTCTCTGCCTGGTGGTCCGGGTACTGCTGCGCCGGGACAGCACCATGTTTTATGGAGCCATCGCCGCCGTCATGTGCATGCAGGCCACCACGCAAAAAACCATCCATGCCGGCGTCCACCGCTTTTTGGGGACACTGGCCGGGGCTTTGGTGGGGTTTCTGGTGCTGGAAGGGTCGGTGTTTCTCCCTGGTTACCACGCCTGGAGCCACCTGGTCGTAATTCCCGCCGGAATGCTGCTGGCCGCCTGGGGCTGCGTTCTCCTGGGCCGCAAGGATTCGGTGGCCATCTGCTGCATTGTCTACCTGAGTATCGTCACCAATTTTGACCGCACCATTGCCGACACAGGAACCTATGTGGTCACCCGGATCATCGACACCGGTATCGGCATCACGGTGGCCACGCTGGTGAACCGGTATCTTCCTTCCCCGTCTGCCCTTCACAGCTGACAGCCTCCCTGCGCGACTGCCGCAAGCCCAAGAGCCCCCAAGTGCTGCTGTGCTTTTCGGTCCAGAGCGGCAGTTCCCTGCTCCGTTTTCCGGAGGCAGATGCACGAATGCCCCACCTTGAGGGACCGTGTTTTGGCCGCTTCAAAACAGGCGGCATTCAAAAGATAGCCCCCGCTTCCCGGCGGGGGCCGTGTTTTTAAAGCGTCCCGGGCAGGAATCCATGTCCGGCAGGGTAAGAAAACAGAAAGAAGCAGGGGAGACGTCTTTTACCGGAATCTGCTTGGCTCTGCCTGCCTGCCAACGTCCAGGATGATGGATTCCCATGGGACTGCGTTTTGCCGCTTGCGGCCGCGAGCTCATGCCGGAAAGAGGGCAAAAGCAAGAAAAAGAAGAGGCCGCTGTTTGCTGCCGCGGTACGGTGCTTCCTTCTCCATCTGCCATAACCGATGGAGCGGCCTTGGGGCCGGGAATGGGGCGGGCTGCTTTTTTCCGTTTCCCAAGGGTGAGATGCGCGTCAGGAAAAATAAAAAGGAAAGGATCCGGTTTTTTGCCGGGATCCGGCTTCCTGGAACAAGATGGGGAAAATTTGGAAGAAGAAAACTGGGGCGGAAAGTCTTCCAGCCGGATCCGGGTAAAACTGCCGTCTGGATTTAGGGCAATGCCGCGCAATTCCAGATGGTGGGCGTACCAGAAAATTTTCCGGGATAAACCCGAGGGCACAGCAATCCCTGGGGGGATGGGAAGCATTTTTGGAAAACATTACGGAAATTTTGGGCGAGATGAGACGTCTGAGCCGTTCAGCATGATCATCCAGTGCTGTCTAAAATTAAAACAGGAGGAATCCAATGTCAGATCTTGGGAATGTGGGGCTCTATTTTCATGTGCCCTTTTGCCTGCGCCGCTGCCCATACTGCGATTTTTATTCCACCACCCGTCTGGAGGACCGCAATGCGTATGCACGTGCCCTCTGCCGGGTGGTGGAGAGCGCGCCCCTGGAGGGGAAGCAGGCGGTGACAGTCTATTTCGGGGGTGGGACGCCGTCGCTTTTGGGAACGGAACTGCTGCCGGTGCTGGAAGCAGTGAGAAAGAAGCTGCCGCTTGCGGCAGACGCCGAAATCACCCTGGAAGCCAATCCCGGAGCAGTTACGGAGGAAGAACTGACTTTGCTGCGGCAAGGCGGGTTTAACCGGATCTCCCTGGGATTGCAGGCGGCCGAGAAGACAGATCTGCAGACCCTGGGGCGCATCCACACGGCGGAAGAGGGCGCCCGGGCGGTGGCCCTGTGCCGGAAAGCGGGGTTCGAGAATCTGTCGGTGGATATTATGCTGGCCACTCCGGGACAGACTGTGGAAAAAGCGATTGCGCTGGCTGCGTGGGCTGCGGATTTGGGCCCGGAACATCTCTCGGCCTATCTGCTGAAAATCGAGGATGGCACGCCGTTTGCCCGGCAGGAAGTTGTCCGGCGCTGCCCCGACGGGGATGAGGCGGCGGAGATCTATCTGGCGGTGAGCCGCCTGCTGCGGGAAAAGGGCTATGAGCATTATGAAATTTCCAACTTTGCCCGCCCCGGTTTCCAAAGCCGGCACAATACCCTGTACTGGCAGCTGGACGAATACTTGGGAATAGGGCCATCCGCCCATTCCCTGCTGGGAGGAAGGCGGTTCTGGTTCCCCCGGGATCTGGACGCATTCCTGACCGCAGAGGACCCCTGGAGCCTGCCGGTAGACGACGGCCCCGGCGGAGGCTGGGAAGAAATGGTGATGCTTGCTCTCCGGCTGGCCCGGGGACTGGATCTGGCTGCCGCGCGGCAGCTGGACGCCTCCCGGACAGCTGCTCTGGAAGCACGGGCGCGAGGGATGGTGGCAGTCGGCCTGGCCCGGCGGCAGGGGAAACGGCTGTCCTTGACAGAGGAAGGCTTTTTGCTGTCCAATGAAATTATTACCCGGCTCATCCAATGACGGAGGGTTACAGCCAGACGGGCTATATTGGAAGCCCCCGGTTCGACGCAAGGGAAACGGCTGTCCTTGATAGGAAAAGGCTTTTTGCTGTCCTATGAAACCATTACCCGGCTGATCCAATAATGGAGGGTTCCGGCCAGGCAGGCCATGTTGGAAGCCCCCGGTTCGGCGCAGGGAAAACAGCTGTCCTTGACAGAGGAAGGTTTTTGCTGTCCAATGAAATTATTACCCGGCTGATCCAATAATGGAGGGTTCCGGCCGGGCAGGCCGCTTTGGAAGCCGGTTGGGCGCAGGGGAAACGGCTGTCCTTGACAGAGGAAGGCTTTTTGCTGTCCCATGAAACCATTACCCGGCTAATCCAATGATGGCGACTCCCGGTCCAACAGGCGGCGGCAGGTGAGGTCCATGCCCAGGGCGCCCAGGGGGGCGGTAATGAGGATGGAAAGCACCGCTACCGAAAGCACCAGCTGTCCGCAGGGCAGACCCAGGGCAAGGGGAACGGAACCAATGGCGGCCTGCACGGTGGCTTTGGGCAGGTAGGCAATGATGCAGAAGAGCCGCTCACGGACATTGAGGCGGGTGCCCACAAGGGAGAGCCACACGCCTGCGGAACGCAGTGCCAGGCCTCCCAGAATCAGAAGCGCCGCCGTGGGACCGGCCTGCAGCGTGTAACGGATGTCCACCGCGGCGCCTACCAGTACAAAAAGCATGACCTCGGCGGCCAGCCACAGCTTGCCGAACTTTTGAGAAAGGCGCTGGGAAACCTGTGCAGAGGTGCGCAGACGCAGCAGGCAGGCCATACTCACTACCGCCAGCATGCCGGAGAAGGGGACGGTCCCCTCCAGCCCTTTTTCCAGGGCAGCCAGCAGGAAGGAAACCGCCAGCACCAGGATCACTTTGACACTGTTGCGGATATGGCGGCCCCGGGCATAAGCGGCCTCAAAATTTGCAGCCAGCAAAAGCCCGGCTGCCGCACCCACCGCCAGCCCCAGCAAAATGGCAGCGGGGATCTCCAGCAGCACAGTACCCGATGCGTTCTCGCCCCGGGCCATCCCCACAAAGGCGGAAAAGAGCACGATGACAAACACATCATCCAAAGAAGCGCCTGCCAGGATCAGCTGTGGGATACCTTTG
Organism: uncultured Oscillospiraceae bacterium; assembly: GCA_949285935.1. Classification (GTDB taxonomy): domain Bacteria; phylum Bacillota; class Clostridia; order Oscillospirales; family Ruminococcaceae; genus Angelakisella. The sequence goes on along the minus strand of CASEAH010000103.1, from coordinate 38,131 downwards.
GCGGTGCCGCGGCCCTCTTCCATCAGCTGCACCATTTTGGGAACCACCACTGCGGGAGAGACCGCTCCCAGAACAGCGCCCATGACAGCGCCTTCTACCGGAGAGATCCCCAGAAGAAGCGGCCCCAGTATGACCAGAGCCGCTACCTCAAACAGTGCGGGCAGAAAGGACATGAGCACAGCCGGGCGGCCTACCCGGCGCAGATCGGAAAGATTGAGAGACAATCCCGCCTTGAGAAGAATGATGATCAGGGCCATTTCTCGCAAGTCGGAGGAGACGGAAAGGATGGATCCGTCCAGAAGATCCAGGGCATAGGGCCCCAGAAGAATACCGGTGGCCAGCATTCCGATGATCCGCGGCAGGCGCATCCGCTGGCAGAGGGCCGCGCCTCCCAGACCAACCAGGAAAATCAGGGCAAGAGACGTAAGCATGAAAAATCCTCCTTTGGACGCAAAAAGGCCGATGCCTTCTGCGACCCTTAAAATCACAGAAGTCATCAGCCGAATCAGGCGGTTTAGGTTTCCCAGGGGAGGACTTCATTCCCCAACGGGTAAGATTATATCAGACACCCAAAGGGATTGCAACCCAAAATTGCGATGTTGGCCCAACGGGAGGAAAGGTCGTATCACCGGTTCCGGTCAATTCCAAGGAGGGACGGCCAGGGCAGAAAATGAGCCCTTTGCGGGATTTGCGGTAAAGGAATACTGCCCGGAAAAGACAGGAAAAGCAGGCCGGCAGGGAATCTGCTTTCCGGGGGAAAACGGCAGGGAAGAAAAAATTACAGCTGGAGCCTTCTCCGCCAGGGAAGGGGATCATTTTCTTCGATTCCGGAGATACCGAAAAAGCTCCCGGGCAAAAGCGGCACTCCACAGCACGCCGCACGCGGTATTCAAAACCAGTATGCCCAGGGAAACAGGATGGATCCAGGTCAATATCCCGTTCAGAAGCCAGATGCCCGCCGCCAGTCCGTAAAGGACCACATTGGACCATTTTGCCGGCCTGCGTTCCATCTGGTGCCCCCTCCTTTTGGTCAAAAGACCACTTCTGTTCCGTTCCCGGGGCAGAAAACACCGTCGGGAAAGGATCCTTTACCACTTTTATATGATACCATTTTCTCAAGCATCGGACAAGAAATAAAGCAGGTACCAGCCTCAGCCGGAAATAAAGAATATTTTTCCATACATTTGGCTGCGGCGGCTGTGGGGGTGGGGACGGAAACACCCGGTTCCGTCGTTGACAAAGGGCCGACGGGTGGGGTAAAATATTATGATAGGAAAATCAGGCCCGCTTCGGCCCGGCAGGGCGTGGGGGCCTTTCCTCCGGAGGGAGAAAAGCGGCGGGGAAATCCCGCAAAAAGGAGATCTGCCATGATCAGAAGTATGACGGGCTATGGCCGCGCCCAGGAAACCCTCAACGGCCGGGATATCACCGTAGAGGTCCGGTCGGTGAACCATCGTTTTTTTGAATTCAGTTCCCGGGTCCCCCGGGCCTATGGGTACCTGGATGAAAAACTGAAGAGCCTTCTGCAGTCCTCCATCAGCCGGGGCAAGGTGGACGTCAACGTCACCATTCTTACTGTGGACGGCGGTACCGCCGATGTGGCCATCAACCACACCCTGGCGCAGGAATACGTGACAGCCCTGCGGGAACTGGGCGCCCAGCTGGATCTGCGGGATGATCTGACCCTGTCGGCCATCAGCCGTTTTGGGGATATTTTCACCCTGCGCAAGAGTCCCGAGGACGAGGACCAGGTATGGGCCGACGTCCGGCAGGTGGCAGAGCAGGCCCTGGCCCGGTTTGTGGAAATGCGCCGGGTGGAGGGCGCCCGCCTTCGGGAGGATATTCTGGGACGGCTGACGTCCATTGAAAAGGGTGTCGCCCGGGTAGAGGAACGGTCCCCCCAGACGGTGGAGGAATACCGGGCGCGGCTCACCGCCAAGCTGCGGGAGCTGTTGGGAGGCGCTCAGCTGGACGAACAGCGGATCCTTACCGAAGCGGCCATCGTGGCGGAAAAGCTGGCAGTGGATGAGGAAACCGTCCGCCTGCGCAGCCATATTGCACAGCTCCGCGCCATTCTGGAGACACCGGAGCCGGTGGGACGCAAGCTGGACTTTCTGGTCCAGGAGCTGAACCGGGAGGCCAACACCATCGGGAGCAAGGCCCAGGATGTGGAGATTGCCCGGGTGGTGGTGGATCTTAAAAGCGAGATCGAAAAGATCCGGGAGCAGGTACAGAATATTGAATAACCCGAAAGGAGAGGCCGTTTTATGGGCAGAATCTTTTTGTCTGCCGCTTCTGTAGGCATCATCGGAGGCGCGGACGGACCTACGGCAATCTTTGTTACCGGCGATCCCGGCGCCCTTTGGGTCGCAGCAGGAGTGGGCGGACTTGTGATTCTGGCAGCGGCCCTGATTATAAACCGGCGCAGGAAAAGCCGGAAGGAGAGAAAAACACCATGAAGCTGATCAACATCGGATTCGGGAATATGGTTTCAGCCAGCCGGCTGGTAGCCATCGTCAGCCCCGAATCCGCCCCCATCAAGCGGATCATTCAGGACGCCCGGGAAAGCGGACGGCTCATAGACGCCACCTACGGGCGGCGGACCCGGGCGGTGATCATCACCGACTCGGACCATGTGATCCTGTCGGCGGTGCAGCCGGAGACGGTGGCCAACCGCATTATGGACTATGAGGACGACGAAGAGGAGCTGGAAGAGGATGAGTAAAAAGGGAATCCTGGTGGTGTTTTCCGGCCCTTCGGGAGCGGGAAAAGGCACCATCCTGGCGGAATATCTGCGGCGGAGCCCCAAGGCGGTCTGTTCCGTTTCCGCCACCACCCGCAAGCTCCGGCCCGGAGAGGTGGACGGAGTCCACTATCATTTTGTTACCCGGGAAGCTTTTGAGGAAATGATCCGCCAGGGAGAGGTCATCGAGTATACCGAATATAACGGGAACTACTACGGCTCCCCGGCAGGCCCGATCCGCCGTCAGCTGGAGGAAGGCCGGGACGTCATCCTGGAGATCGAGGTCAAGGGAGCCCAGCAGGTGCGGGCCAAGTTCCCTGAGGCCCTGAGTATTTTTGTCATGCCCCCCACCTTTGAAGAACTGCGCCGGCGGCTCACCGGACGGGGAACGGAAAACGAAGAGCAGATCCGGGCCCGTCTCCAGACTGCCCGGGTAGAAGTGGCCATGGCTCCGGATTATGACTATATCGTGGTCAACGATGTGGTCTCCGAGGCCGCCGACCGGCTGGGCTATATCATCGAGGCTGCCCGGTGCAGCCGCAAGTTCAATCAGGAATTTATCCAGGACATCCTGTCTCAGACCTGAAAACCGGGGCAGGGAAAGATTTCCCTGCCTTCCGAAGCCATGTCTGCGCCCATTCATAGATAGAGAGATAAAAGGAGAATCGTCATGCTGTCTGAAGAAAAAAACGAAACTACCATGCTGCGCCCCGCCATGTCCCAGATCCTCAAGCCCGGAGAGAGCTACTACGAGTTTGTGGTGGCGGTGGCCCACAAGGCCCGGGAAATCGCCTCTGAGGCGGAGGAAAACAAGGTGCTTCTGGAAGAAAAGCCGGTGACCCTGGCGGTGCAGATGTTCGCCAGCGGTGAGGAAAAGCTGGCGGATCAGGATATCACCATGGAGAAGCGGGACGACGAATGACAACTGGCCCGGCAAAGGGGGGACGTACCATGCTGGAAGGAAAGAATATCCTGGTGGGGGTTACCGGAGGCATCGCGGCGTATAAAGCTGCCGCCCTGGTCAGTGCCCTGGTAAAGGCCGGGGCCGGGGTGGATGTGCTGATGACCCGCAACGCCACCCGCTTTATAGCGCCCCTGACCTTTTCCACCCTCACGGGCCGGCAGGTTTCGGTGGATACCTTTGCGCGGGTAGAGCGTTACGAGGTGGAGCATGTATCCCTGGCAAAAAAGGCGGATCTGTTTGTGATCGCCCCTGCCACCGCCAATGTTCTGGCCAAAATGGCCTGGGGCCTGGCGGACGATATGCTCACCACCACTCTCCTGGCCGCCCGCTGCCCCAAGCTGGCGGCGCCGGCCATGAACACGGGCATGTGGGACAATCCGGCCACTCAGGAGAACCTGGAAACCCTGCGGCGGCGGGGTGTGGTACTGGTGGAACCGGGCTGCGGACGGCTGGCCTGCGGGGATGAGGGCCGGGGACGTATGGCCGAGCCGGAAGAGATCCTGGAGGCTATGGAACCGCTGCTGACCCCCCATGACCTGGAGGGACGCACCCTGCTGGTAACAGCGGGCCCCACCCGGGAGTCGCTGGATCCGGTGCGGTATCTTACCAACCATTCCACCGGCAGGATGGGGTATGAAATTGCCAGGGCGGCCCGGAACCGGGGGGCAAAGGTGGTCCTGGTTACCGGACCTTCGGGCCTCAAGCCTCCCGCGGGGGTGGAGGTCCTGCCCGTCACCTCGGCGGAGGAGATGTTCCGGGCGGTAAGCAGCCGCATGGCTGAGGCGGACCTGGTGGTGAAAGCCGCGGCGGTGGCGGACTATACTCCCGCCCATGTCAGCGGTGAAAAAATCAAAAAAGCTCCGGGCGATCTGGCTCTGGAGCTGCGGCGCACCACCGACATCCTGGGCTGGGCAGGCGCCCATAAAGCGCCGGACCAGGTGGTGGTGGGCTTTGCCATGGAAACCCGGGACCTGCTGGAAAACGCCCGGAAGAAGCTGGAAAGCAAAAAGGCAGACCTGATCGTGGCCAACAGCCTGCGGACAGAGGGGGCCGGCTTTGGAGGAGATACCAATGTGGTGACCCTCATTTCCCCTGAGGGGGCGAGGGAACTCCCCCTTATGTCCAAGTACCAGGTGGCCTGCCGGGTACTGGACGAGGCGGCGGCACTGCTGAAGGCCCGCAAAAGATAGAATGTGCCTGCGGTTGCCGGCGGAAAGTCGTAAGATCCCAGTGTTCCGCTTTTGACAGACCGCGGTTTTTCCAGAGGGAACAGGGCAAAGGCTTCGCGGCAAAACCGGAACAGACGCCGCAGCGGTCCGTGGGGCCGTTTCGCCGGGACTCCATGTCCGTGGTTTTGGAGCGCCTCCTTTCCCAAATGAACAGGAACGGAGAAGGCTCCCGGAAAATGGGCACAGCCACAGGAGCAGTCCATGGGGTGATTGCGCCAGGGCTTTTCCCTGTATATGGACCGGGGGGCTTTCCCGGACAGGCGGGAACAAATACGGAAGACGCTGCATACGCGCCCAAACAGCAATGGGAACCGGATCTGTCCTTTGCTGTCGCTTTGAATCCCCGCTTTTTCAGGGGAAGAAGAAAAACGGGCGGGAAAGATTTTGCACAAACCGGAACAGACAGGAGGGCGGCGCGGAAGTTGGTTGCGAAAATCGCGGTGGAGAACGCCGCCTACCATTTTGACAAGCTGTACGACTACGCCATCCCCCCCGGCATGGATCTCAGGCCGGGGATGCGGGTGGCGGTCCCTTTTGGGCGGGGTGGGCGCCGCATCGGCCTGGTGGTGGAGACAGCGGATGCCCCGGAGGATCCCCATCAGCCCCTGAAGGCGGTGCTGCAGGCCACCGATCCGGCTCCGGTATTGACGCCGGAGCTTCTGATGCTTTTGAAATGGCTTAAGGCCACCACCTTCTGCACCTGGTTTGACGCCCTGAGCGTGCTGCTTCCGGCGGGATACGGCCAACGGGTGCGCAAGGCCTATATTCTGCGCCGTGGGGCGGAGGCGGACCCGGACAGCCTGACGGAGGAGCAGGTCCGGATCCTGGAGGTCCTGCGGGGCCGGCGTGTTCCCGCAGGGGAAGAAGAACTGGGGGAGGCCATGGGCCTGACCCGGGAAAAACTGCTGCCGCTGCTGACGGCCCTGGAGGATGCGGGGCTGATTGCCGGGGAGGAAGAGGTACGGCGGCGGGTTCAGGACCAGACCCAGCGGATGGTACGCCTGCTGGAAGAATGGGAGAATTGCCGCCTGACCCCACGGCAGCAGGAGGTAGCCCGGCTGCTGAGTCGGACGGGACCTGCTTCGGTGAAGGAAATCTGCTATTTTGCCGGCGCCACCAAAGGGGTTGTGGATAAACTTGTGGCCTCTGGGGCGGCGGAGTATTATGAGGAAGAGACCTACCGGGACCCATGGGACGGGGCGCTGCCGCCACGGGAGGAGCGTTCCCCCCTGTCCCCCTGCCAGCAGGCGGCGGCAGAGACGCTGTACGCACGCTGGCGGCAGGGGAACGGCGGTACCGCCCTCCTTTATGGCGTTACCGGCAGCGGCAAGACCCAGGTGTTTCTGGACCTGATCGACCGGGTGCTCTCCCAGGGGCGGCGGGCCATTGTGCTGGTGCCGGAGATCTCCCTTACACCCCAGACCATCCGCCGCTTTCAGGGCCTGTATGGCAGAAGGGTGGCGGTCCTCCACAGCGGGCTCTCCCTTTCGGAGCGGCTGGATGAATGGAAACGGGTGCGCCGTGGGCTGGCGGATGTGGTGGTGGGGACCCGGTCGGCGGTGTTCGCACCGGTGCCGGATCTGGGGCTCATTGTCATTGATGAGGAACAGGAGCACACCTATAAATCCGAAAGCGCCCCCCGGTTTGATGCCCGGGACGCAGCCCGGGCCCGGATGAGGTACAACGGAGGGCTGACGGTGCTGGCTTCCGCCACTCCTTCGGTGGAGAGCTACTACCACGCCCAGCGGGGAGAATACACCCTGGTAGAGCTGGAGCAGCGGTACGGTGCGGCCCGGCTGCCGGACGTCACCATCCTGGACATGCGGGGGCAGGTGCAGGAGGCAGAGGGCCTTTCCCAGTACCTTTGCGAGGAGATCCTGCGGAACCTGGAGCAGGGGGAACAGACCATTCTGCTGATGAACCGGCGGGGACACAGCACCCAGGCCGTTTGCATGAACTGCCATACCCCGATCCAATGCCCCCATTGTTCCATTACCCTCAAGTACCATGCGGCCAATCAACGGCTCATGTGCCATTACTGCGGATACAGCCAGCCCATGCCCCAGGCATGTCCGGCCTGCGGCAGCCAGATGATCCGTTACACCGGCGCAGGGACCCAGAAAATTGAGGAAGAACTGCACAGCCGCTTCCCTCAGGCCCGGGTGCTGCGGATGGATGCCGATACCACCCTGCGGAAATTTTCCCACCAGCGGTATCTGGAGGACTTTGGCGCGGGGAAATATGATATTATGATAGGGACCCAGATGGTGGCCAAGGGGCTGGATTTCCCCAATGTGACCCTGGTGGGGGTCCTGGGGCTGGACCAGGCACTGTACAGCGACGATTTCCGCAGCTATGAACGGGTCTTCAGCCTGATTACCCAGGTGGTGGGCCGCAGCGGCCGGGACAGGCTTCCCGGGCGGGCCATCCTTCAGACCTATACCCCCGAAAATCCGGTGCTGGTGGCGGCAGCAGCCCAGCGGTATCAGGATTTTTTCCGGGATGAGATCCAGAGCCGCAAGCTCCATCTGTATCCTCCGTTCTGCGCCCTTTACTGCATCGGCGTCACCGGGCCGGATCAAAAAGAGACGCAAGCCGCCGCCCGGCGGGTGCTGGCGGAACTGGAGCGCCGGCTGCGGGAACAGTTCCCCGGTCTGCCTGCCCGGCTGCTGGGCCTTTCTGAAGGGATGATCCTCCGGGTGGCAGGACGGTACCGCTATAAGGTACTGCTCAAAACCGTCCGGTGCCCCCAGACCCGGCAGCTCCTTTCAGAACTGCTGGCGGACTGCGGACGGGAGGCTCCCCGGGGAGTGGGGATCTTTGTGGACCCGGGGTATGACTGCAATTTCTGACAAAAGCAGGAAACAAAGAAAGGATGTGTACCACCATGAAGAAGGCGATACCGCTGATCCTGGCGGCGGCTCTGCTGGGGGGAGGCGTCTGGACGATCCTGACCCTGCGGCAGGCTGCGTACAACGATGGAAAAGCTGTGGGATATCTGACAGGCTATACCATGGCCATCTCCGGGCTGCCGGAAAAAGATGGCCGCAGCAGCCAGCAGCTTGCGGGGGACATTGTTCCCTATGAGACAGGAGGCAGCAAATGGAAGGGCTTCATGATGGGCTTTCCCGAAGGCTGGGAAGACGGCCGGGCGGCAGCCGAAAAATAAGAAGGCGTCCGGGAAGCCGGGCGCGGCTCTGGAAAGCGACAATTAGGAGGAAGAGAAAAATGGCGATCCGCAATATGCGCACAGAAGGGGACGAGATCCTTTCCAAAAAGAGCAGGCCGGTGGAGGTTTTTGACCAGAAGCTGTGGGATCTGCTGGACGATATGAAGGAAACTATGGCGGAGCACAACGGCGTGGGCCTGGCGGGCGTCCAGGTGGGGTATCTGCGCCGCCTGTTTATCGTGGATGTGGGGGACGGCGTGGTAGAGTTTATCAACCCCCAGATTCTGGAGACTTCCGGAGAGCAGTTTGTGGTGGAAGGATGCCTTTCTTTTCCCGGGAAATGGGGAATGGCCCGCCGTCCGGCTCACGTAAAGGCCCGGGCCCAGGACCGCAATGGCAACTGGTTTGAAATCGAGGGCGACGATCTGATGGCTCAGGCCATCTGCCATGAATATGACCATCTGGACGGGATCGTGTTTCTGGACCGGATCGAGCGCCGGCTCACCGAAGAGGAACTGAAGGAACTGTAACCAGCACCCCCATTCCCGTAAGCGGGCCTGGCGAAAAAAGGCCGCTGCCAGGGGAAAGACCCTCGGCGATACCGGGGGCCAGATCCGGGGGCTGGCAAAAGGAAACGGCCCTCCTGGGGGGAAGTTGTTCCCGGACTGATGAAAAAACAAGCTCCACCCCTTATAAGCAAAACGCTTCGGCTTCGGTGCTCCGGGAAAGCGCCGGGCCGGAAAGCCATCCGGAAGGAGAAACAAGAGATGCGGATTGTATTTATGGGTACCCCCGACTTTGCGGTACCTTGCCTGCAAAGGCTGCTGGATGACGGCCGGGAGGTGGTGGGGGTGTTTACCCAGCCCGACCGGCCCAAGGGACGGGGCTATACTCTGGCCCCCCCTCCGGTCAAGGAGCTGGCTCTCCAGGCCAGGCTTCCTGTCTATCAGCCGGCCAAAATGCGGGACGGACAGGCGCTGGAGACCCTGCGGCAGCTGAAGCCGGACCTGATCGTGGTGGTGGCCTACGGCAGGATCCTGCCCCGGGAGATTCTGGAGCTGCCGCCTCTTGGGTGCATCAATATCCACGGAAGCCTTTTGCCCAAATACCGTGGAGCCGCACCCATTCAGTGGAGCGTTCTCAACGGCGACGCCACGGCGGGGGTCACCTCCATGTTCCTGGCCGAAGCCATGGACACCGGGGATATGATCTTACGGGCAGAGGTCCCCTTGGGAGAAAACGAGACTGCAGGAGAACTGTATGACCGGTTGGCGCCTCTGGGAGCCCAGTGCCTGGCAGATACCCTGGCCCTTTTTGACAGGGGTGGTGTTCCCCGGGAACCCCAGAAGGAGGAAGAGGCCTCGCTGGCCCCCATGTTGGATAAGGCCATGGGAGAACTGGATTTTGCCAGGCCTGCCAGAGAGCTCCACAACCGGATCCGGGGACTGAACCCCTGGCCTTCCGCCTGGGTGCGTACCGGAGGGCGGCTTTTGAAGATCCACCGTTCCCTGCTCCGGCCTGATTTGGCAGCGGGGGACGCTGCTCCGGGAACCATCCTGGACAATCGGGAGCTGCTGGTTGCCTGCGGCGGCGGCACGGTGCTGGAGCTTACCCAGGTGCAGCCGGAGGGGAAAAGCAGGATGACGGGAGGAGATTATCTGCGGGGTGCCCGCCTTGGCCGGGGCGACGGCCTGATCCGATAGCCGGCCCGGCAGAGAGAAGGGAGAGGGAAGCCGAGACATTGCAGGAGCTGCCCTTGCTTTGCCGCCTGCCCGGCTGTCTGCACATCCCCGCACAGGCATGGGGAACACATCATTTGCACAAATTTCTCCCAAAAGGTAAGACGGATGCCGTCCCTGTAAAAGCGGGCCTTTTTTACCAGCAGAAATGAAAAAAGCAGGCTGAAACAGCTTTTGTATCGGATGGATTGCCGGTGCATTTAAAAAAAATTTGATTTTTGGGCATAGATCTTTCAAAAAAATTACAAATCTCATTTAAACTAAAGTGGCGGGAACTTTACAATTTTGTGGGATACTAAAAACAAATTTGTTGTATGAGGAGGATAACCGTGCCGTTTCTATTTTATGATTCTTACTATCTGCTTCTGGTGGTTCCGGCTATGCTTCTGGCGCTGTGGGCCCAGTCGCGGGTTCAGTCCACGTACAGAAAATATTCCCAGATTCGCAGCTTCCGGGGAATGACCGCCGATCAGGTGGCCCGGAGCATTCTGGATGCCAACGGCCTGACACAGGTGCGGGTGGAACGGATTCCTGGAAATCTTACCGACCACTATGACCCACGGACTAAGGTGGTCCGGCTGTCTGATACGGTCTATGGCAGCAGCTCCATTGCCGCCATCGGCGTGGCGGCCCATGAGGTGGGCCATGCCTGCCAGCATGCCGCGGCTTACGGGCCTCTCACCCTCCGCAACGCCATCATCCCCGTCACCAACCTGGGTTCCCGGCTGTCTATCCCCCTGATCCTGGTGGGGCTGCTGCTGGGAAACAATTCCCTGGCTCTGCTGGGAGTATTGCTCTTTTCCCTGGTGGCGGTGTTCCAGCTCATTACCCTGCCGGTGGAGTTCAACGCCAGCAGCCGGGCGCTGCAGACCCTGGGCAGCAGGGGGATTTTGGAGGGAGAAGAGCTGGCGGGCGCCCGGAAGGTCCTTACCGCCGCGGCCCTTACCTATGTGGCGGCCCTGGTGGTCTCCCTGGCCCAGCTGCTGCGGCTGACGCTGATTGTGGGAAACCGCCGCAGAGATTGAGAAGCATCAATGAAATGCCCTTCGCCGCCGGGTTGCCCCCGGCCCCGGAGGGCCGTTTGCGGTTTTGTAACGGAAAAAGCCGCTCCTAAAGAATCGACAGGGAGGAGACGCCATGGCCACAGCAAGAGAGGTAGCGGTCCGGGCTTTGATGGGGGTATTCCAGGATGGGGGTTACTCCAATCTGGTGCTGGACGGGGCTTTGGAACGCACCGGCCTGCCGCCCCGGGACCGGGCATTCTGCGCCGCGCTGTTTTATGGGGTGGTGGAGCGTCGGCTGACTCTGGAATATATTCTGGCCTGCCGCTGCGGGACCCCCATCAAAAAGCTGGACGCTCCGGTGCGGGAGATCCTGTACTGCGGGTTGTACCAGCTGCTGTATATGTCCTCGGTGCCGGAACGGGCCGTGGTCCATGAAGCGGTGGCCCTCACCCGCGCCCTGGGGCGGGGCAGCGCGGCAGGGCTGGTCAACGGCGTCCTCCGGGGCTTTCTCCGGGATGGGAAACGGTTGGAGGTACCCAAGGATAAGCTGAGGGCCTCAGAAGTGGCCTACTCCGTTCCCGGGCCTCTGATCCAGCTGTGGCGCAAGGGATACGGGGATCCAGTGGCCCGGGAAATCCTGGAGGGATCCCTTACCCGGGCGCCGGTGTTTATACGGGTGAATACCCTGCGCACCACAGCGGATGACCTTGGGGCACGGCTGGAGAGAGAAGGGGTCAAGGCGGCCCGTGTATCCTGCGCTCCCGCCGCTCTGGCCCTGGAAAATCCCGGCGACCTGGCCGCCCTGAGCAGCTTTCAGGAAGGGCTGTTTCATGTCCAGGATCTTTCCAGCCAGCTGTGTGCCGCCGCGGCGGAGGCCCGGCCGGGGATGCGGGTGCTGGATGTTTGCGCCGCCCCGGGCGGCAAAACCTTTACCGCAGCCCAGGGGATGGACAATCAGGGCGAGATTTTGGCCCGGGATCTGTATCCCCACCGGCTGGGATTGGTGGAGGAAGGCGCCGGACGGCTGGGCCTTTCCTGTGTCCGCACCCTGCCGGGAGACGCGCTGGTTTTCCAGCCGGAGCTGGGTCAGTTTGACCGGGTGCTGTGCGATGTGGTCTGCTCCGGCTTTGGGATCCTCCGCCGGAAACCGGAAATTCGCTATAAACCCCTGAAAACCATAGACGGAATCTGGGAGATACAGTATAATATACTCAATACGTCCTCACAATACTGTAAGGACGGAGGGCGGGTGGTCTATTCCACCTGCACCCTCAACCCCCGGGAAAACCAGCAGGTGGTGGAGCAGTTTTTGGCTGCAAGACCGGAGTTTCGCCTGGTGGGACCCATGGTGACCCGGTTTCCCGGGCAGGACGGCGGCGACGGCTTTTTCTGGGCTGTGCTGGAAAAGGAGAGACACCCTTGAACCAGAAAACAGATCTTTCTTCCATGACCCTGGCAAAACTGACGGAATATGTTACCGGAACCCTGGGGGAGCCCCGGTTCCGGGCGGGGCAGATCTATACATGGCTGCACCAGAAGCAGGTCGTTTCCTTTGGAGAGATGACTAACCTTTCGGCTGCCCTGCGTTCCCGGCTGGAGGAGGAGGCTTTTATTACCCGGCCCACGGTCCGCCGGGAGCTGCGTTCCCGGCTGGATGGCACAGTGAAGTATCTGTTTGAAATGCCGGACGGCAACTGTGTGGAAAGTGTGCTGATGCAGTATCATCATGGGCCCAGCCTCTGCATTTCCACCCAGGTGGGCTGCCGGATGGGCTGCCGGTTCTGTGCCTCCACCCTGGGAGGCAAGGTCCGGGACCTGACCCCCGGGGAGATGCTGGGGGAAGTGTATGAGGCCCAGCGCCAAAGCGGGAAGCCCATCTCCACCCTGGTGCTGATGGGAATCGGGGAGCCGCTGGACAATTTTGACAACGTCATGGATTTTCTGGAGATCCTTTCCTCCCCTCAGGGACAGAACCTGAGCCTGCGCCATGTATCCCTGTCCACCTGCGGGCTGGTGGACAATATCCGGCGCCTGGCGGAAAAAAAACTGGGGCTTACCCTTTCGGTGTCCCTTCATGCTTCCGACGATGCTACCCGGTCGGAGATCATGCCGGTCAATAACCGGTACAAGATCGGCCAACTGATGGAGGCCTGCCGGGAATACTTTGCCATCACGGGCCGGCGGATCTCCTATGAATACGCCCTCATCGACGGGGTAAACGACGGACCCGCCCAGGCCCGGGGGCTGCTGAAACTCCTGGAAGGGCAAAACTGCCATGTCAACCTCATCCCCGTCAATCCCGTTGCGGAACGGGGGACCCGGCGGAGCAGCCGGGAAGCGGTGGAACGGTTCCGGCGGATGCTGGAGGAGGGAGGCCTCAGCGCCACCGTGCGGCGGGAGCTGGGCAGCGATATCAGCGCGGCGTGCGGACAGCTGCGCCGTCAGGAGGCGGCCGGCGCTGGGGAAAGGACGCAGAAGCCGGTGGAGACAACTGGACGGCCCGGGCCGGAGGAGTGATAAACGATGTTAGGGATCATTGGAGCCACAGACAAAGGCCTGATGCGGGCCACCAATGAGGACCGCTTTGCCGGAGAAGTGTTTGCGCCCGATTTTGCCTATGGCGTGGTCTGCGACGGCATGGGCGGCGAGCAGGGAGGCGGCGTGGCCAGCAGCATCGCCTGTGAGGAGATCCGCCGCATGGTGGAGAATTCCCACCGTGGGCTGGATGAGCGTTCCGTCTACCTGCTGCTGGAAACCGCCATTTCCACCGCCAACATTATGGTTTACGACAAAGCGGTCCAGGAGCCGGGGGATGAGAGCCTCCGGGGAATGGGTACCACCGCCTGCCTGGCAGTTATCAGCGGAGAACAGGCCTACATCGCCAATGTGGGAGACAGCCGGGCCTACCTGCTCCGGGGCGGGGAGCTGCGGCAGCTGACCACCGACCATACTCTGGTGCAGATGATGGTGGACCGGGGAGAATTGACCCCTGAGGAGGCCGCCACCCATGAAAGCCGCAATCTGATCACCCGGGCAGTAGGGGTGGAGCGCACCGTTTCCATCTCCTACAGCACGGTCAAAATGGAGGAAGGGGACATCCTGCTCCTTTGTTCCGACGGGCTGTATGGAATGATTCCCGCCCCGCTCCTGCCGGACCTGCTGCGCCGGTGCGTGGCGGAGGATGACGGCGGATGCCTGCTGGAAGAAGCCAACCGCCGGGGCGGCCGGGACAATATCACCGCTGTGGTGCTTTACAAATAGCGACGGAGGAACCGTGAATGGATAATCTGTTAGGAAAACGCCTGGAGGGCCGGTACCTGATCGAGGAACTGATCGGGGTAGGTGGCATGGCCAATGTCTATAAAGCCTTTGACACCGCCGAGCAGCGCCCTGTGGCCATCAAGATGCTCCGGGATGAATATGTGGACAACGAGGACTTCCTGCGCCGCTTCCGTAACGAGTCCAAGGCCATTTATTCCCTGAACCACCCCAATATCGTCAAGATCTATGACGTCATCCTTACCACCAAGAATCCGGTGATTGTCATGGAGTATGTGGACGGCATCACGCTGAAGGACTATATCGAAAAGAAAAAGGTGGTGGGGATACGGGCCGCCACCGCCCTGACCATGCAGCTGCTGATGGCCCTCCAGCATGCCCACGACAACGGCATCGTCCACCGGGACGTCAAGCCTCAGAATATTATGGTCCTGACCGACGGCACCATCAAGGTGATGGACTTTGGCATCGCCCGTTTTGCCATGAGCCAGTCCCGCACCCTGACCAACCGGGCCATCGGGTCGGTTCATTACATCAGCCCCGAACAAGCCCGGGGAGAAGGTGTGGTGGACAACCGGGCGGATATCTACTCGGTGGGGGTCATCCTGTTCGAGATGCTCACCGGACGCCTGCCCTTTGAAGCGGATACCCCCATTTCCGTGGCCCTCAAGCAGATTGAAGACCGGCCCATCCGTCCCCGGGAGCTCAACAACAAGATCCCCCAGGGGTTGGAGGACATCACGCTCAAGGCCATGGCCAAGGACCCGGACCTGCGGTACCAGAACGCCGGGGAGATGCTGGCCGACCTGCAGAGCTTCGCCCAGAACCCCGGGATCATTTTTGGCTATGGGGACCTGATCCTTTCCATGGAGCAGCGCAGTGCGGCTCAAAAATTTATTGACAAGGAGAACGGCGCTACGGATATGCCTGCCAGAGAACGCAAACGCGGCCGCCGGGCGGCCTCCGACACGGAAGAGCCTTCCCCCCGCAAGAAAAAAAGAAAGAAAACCTCAGCCCTGGCGGTCCTCTTCGGCATCACCTGCGCCTTTGTTCTGGGAACGACGATTTTTGTAGGCGCCATGCTCATCATCAACAATCCTTTCGAGCAGGTGCCTGAGGTGGATATGCCCAACCTCATCGGCATGGATTATGAGACGGTGATCCGGGATAAGGCCTATAAGGACTTTAAGTTCGAGGTGGAGGAGCAGAACTTTAACGCCAACTACCCCAAGGGGCAGATCTATGAGCAGTTCCCCACCTCCGGCAAGCGGGTCAAGGAGGGCATCACCATCAAGGTGAAGATAAGCAGCGGCGCCCAGAGCATTACCCTGCCCGATTTTTCCAATCAGGAATCCACCCTGGTGTTCTCCAAGCTTACCGACCTGGATCTGAAATATGTCCAGAGCAATATCAACAGCGATACGGTACCCGAGGGCTATGTGGTGTACACCGAGCCGGGGAAGAACGAAACAGTAAACACCGGCTCGGAGATCGTGGTGTATGTCAGCAGCGGAACCGGCAAGGAAATGGTCCAGGTGCCTCAGCTGATTGGGGAGGATGTGGAATACGCCCGGGAGCTGCTGCAGGAAAACGGCCTGCAATTGGGCAGCGTGATTTACGAAAAGAGCCTGATGCCCTACGGCACGGTGCTGTCCCAGTCCATCAACTACCCGGCCCGGGTACCCATGGATACCCGAATCAACGTCACCGTGGCGTCTGATGAGGAACTGGAAGCCAAGAATCTGACCCTGCTGATGATTATGCCCGGCGGCATTACCACCCAGGTAACGGTCACCGCCGAAATGGACGGCGCGGAGGTATACAGCACCACCCTGGTGCCGGCGGCCCAGCGAACCCTGTCCATCACCCTTCAGGGAGAAGGGGAATCCCTGGTGGATGTGAAAATGAACGGGCAGCTGTACCAGAGCTGGAAACTGAACTTTGACACCGAGGAGAAAACCCTGGTCACCGACAACAGCGCCAGCTTTGACCAGACCCAGGAGTAATCAGGGAGCAAAGCGGGGGCGAACCGGTCCGACGACCGGCCGCCCCCTTTGACGGAAGGAGGGGCCCGCAGCCCATGGAAAATCAGACATACCGCCGGGAAGAGGGCCTTGTGCTCAAGGCGTTGGGTGGGTTCTACTACATCCGGGACCGGGAGGGCCGGGTATGGGAGTGCCGCGCCCGGGGCCGCCTGCGCAAGGATGAGATCCGTCCTGTGGTGGGGGACCGGGTGACGCTGGAGCCCGCAGGAAAGGAAGACAAGCCTGTGGGGACCCTGGTGGAGGTCCTGCCCCGGCGCAACAGCCTGATCCGGCCGCCGGTAGCCAATCTGGACCGGCTGGCCCTGGTGGTCTCCTGCCGGGATCCTGCCCCCAACCTTTTGATCCTGGACCAGCTGACAGCCATTGCGGCCCACCGCCGGATCCCCGTTACGCTGATTTTTACCAAGCCTGACCTGGCCGATCCCGAGCCCTACACCGGTATTTACCGAAGCGCCGGGTTCCAGGTTTTTGAAGTAAACAACCTCACCGGCCAGGGAACAGAGGAGGTGCGCCGGGCTTTGGCCCGGGGCGTTACCGCCTTCTGCGGCAACTCCGGCGCGGGAAAATCCAGCCTCCTGAACGCACTGTTTCCCCAGCTGGCACTGGCCACCGGAGAAATCAGCTGCAAACTGGGCCGGGGCCGCCATACCACCCGGCATGTGGAGCTGTTTGCCACCGGGGAAGGAGGCTGGATCGCCGACACTCCGGGCTTTTCTGCGGTGGATTTCCTGCAGTTTGAGCGGATGCCCGCCCGGGAGCTGGAGGACTGCTTCCCGGAGTTTGAGCCATACCTGGGCAGATGCCGTTATACCGGGTGCAGCCATACCGCCGAGCGGGGCTGCGCCGTGTTGGAGGCGGTGGAGGAAGGGAAAATTGTTTCCAGCCGTCATCAAAGCTACTGCGCCATTTATCAGCAGCTGAAAAACGTCAAGGAATGGGAGCTGGATCCATGATGAGCAATACCGATCCATGCCGCCGGTGCGTCATTCTCTGTGCCGGCGAGATCTCTCCGGAAGCCATGGAACGGGCAGCGGTAAGGCAGGAAGACCTGCTCATTGCCGCAGATGGAGGGTATCTTCATGCCCAGCGGTTCGGGCTGCGGCCCCAGCTGGTAGTGGGAGACTTTGATTCCGCTCCCCCGCCCCCGCCGGGCAGCGATGTGGAGACCTTTCCGGTGGAAAAGGATGATACCGACTGTATGCTGGCGGCCCGGGAGGGTATAGCCCGGGGCTGCCGGGAGTTTGTGATCCTGGGAGGCACCGGCGGACGTTTGGATCACACCCTGGCCAATATCCAAACCCTGGCCTGGCTGTGGCAGCAAGGGGCCCGGGGAAAGCTTCTGGACCGGGAGCATGATATTCTGGTGCTGGGCCCCGGACGCTGGGAATTCCCCCGCCATGAGGGGTATCTGTCCCTTTTTGCCCTGGGAGACCAGACGGTGGTTTCGGAGGAGGGGGTCTATTATCCTCTGGAGCGGCACCCCCTCACCTGCAGCTTTCCTCTGGGAGTAAGCAATCAGATCACCGCGCCCCGGGCGTCCATCACCGTTCATGCCGGGCTGGCGATTTGTATTTTGTATTACCACTGACGAAAAAATGAGAGCCACTTACGCGGGAAGAGGCCAATGGACGGATCCTCTGCCGCATAGGGCAAAGGGCAGAGAATACAGCCGTACCCATAAAAAGTGCAAACTGTTCTTTTAAAATATCTTGGGATGATTTTGACCCGTGCCGCGACCCGATGGCTATCCATTGCGGGATCCACCTCAGGGGGGAACTGGCGCAGTGGCGGCTGCTGTGTGTTTGACGGAGGAAGGAGAAACGACGATGCAGGAATATCAGGCGCTGCTGGACAAAGCCCAGAAGCAGAAAAACATGGTGGTGGTGTACCGGGACAAGCTGGACGGCGCTTTTTACGGCGGCATTCCGGTACTCCAGAGCCGGGAACTGCTGGTGCTGGCGCGGGAGCAGGAATTCCGCCTGGACGGCTGGATCGCTGTCCGACAGAAGGATATCACCCTGGTAGAACAATATGACGACAATGATTTCTGCCGCCGGGTACTGGAAGGAGAAGGGGTCTATGCCCAGGCCAAGGCCCCGGCGTTCCGCAGCTGTGAGGACTGGCGGCAGCTTCTGGAAGGGATCCGGAAGAGCCTGGGAGGCTGGGTCACGGTGGAGTGCGAAGCCCCGGACGAAATGCTGTTTTTTGTGGGGGTGGTTTCCTCGGTGGACGGGAACTACCTGATGATGCGCCGGGTGGATGCTGACGGACATTGGCATCCCGACGAGACCACAGTCCCCTTGCAGGACATCACCGCCGTCTCCTTTGGCGGACGGTATCTGGGCATCTATGAAAAATACTGCAAAGCCGCAGGACGGAAGAAAGGTGAACGGGGATGAAAGAGTTTAAGGAACTGGCGATTTCTCCCCAGCTGCTGCGGGCCATAGAGGAAATGGGATTTACTTCCATGACGGAGATCCAGGAAAAAGCCATCCCCATTATGATGGAGGGGCGGGAGATCATTGCCAAGGCCCCCACAGGCACCGGGAAAACCTGTGCCTTCGGGATTCCCATTGTGGAAAAGGTCAATGCCGCCTCCCGGGATCTTCAGGCCCTGATCCTTTGCCCCACCCGGGAACTATGTACCCAGATTTGTGACGATCTGCGGCAGCTTGCTCAGTTCAAGGAAGGAATGCAGATCGTTTCCATCTATGGCGGGCAGCCTATGGGCAAACAGCTGGCGGCGCTCAAACGGAGCCCTCAGGTGGTGGTGGCCACTCCCGGCCGCCTTCTGGACCATATGAGCCGGCGTACCATCCGGCTGGATCACGTGGCTACCGTGGTGCTGGATGAAGCGGATGAAATGCTGGACATGGGCTTTTTCAAGGATGTGCGGAAGATCCTGGACCGGCTTCCCAAGGAGAAGCAGATGGTGATGTTTTCAGCTACCATTTCCCGGGAAGTTATGGATATCGGATGGCTCTACCAGCGGGATGCGGAAGAAATCACCGTGCAGCCGGTGGAGCTGAGCCGGCCCCGGATCACCCAGTACTCCTGCCAGGTTACAGGCCGGAAAAAAATCCATACTTTGGCGGCCCTCATCAAGGGGCAGCAGTATCAGCGCGTCCTGGTTTTCTGCAATACCAAGTATGCCACCACCAGCCTTTGCGACCAGCTGGCGGCCTGTGGAGTGTCCGCGGAGTGCATCAACGGTGATATGCTTCAGTCTGCCCGCAACCAGGTGATGGCCCGGTTCAAGGCTGGGCAGCTTCCGGTCCTGATTGCCACCGATGTGGCGGCCCGGGGGATCGACGTTACCGATGTGGACGCGGTCTTTAACTTTGATGTTCCTCAGGACAACGAATCCTATACCCATCGCATCGGCCGCACCGGACGGGCCCAGAAAGAGGGCGTGGCCTATATTTTTTACAGCCCCGACGAAGAGAAACGGCTGAAAAATATCATTCGGTATACCCGCAACGACATCCGGCCCATTGTGGTGGACGACAGTGGAAACTTTACCTTGAAGTAGAAGCTGATAAATTCCGTCCTCAGGATGAGTTGAAGAAAAGGAACCTTCCAATGGCAGATGATGGTGTGGTGCCTGCCCGGGTTTAGAAAAAATATTTCAATGTTTGAAGGACAAGGTCTGCAAAAAGCAGCAAGAGATAAAATGTTCTTTCCTCAAAGAAAGGGGACAGAGTCCGGCTCCATTTTTTTGGCTGCTTTCAGCACCTTTTTGCTGGCAGGTAGCTTTTGCAGCAAAAAGATTGTATTATAAAAAACCACCGGTACTGCCGGTGGTTTTTTATATGCGGGAAACTTTGATTCTGGAGGTGATGCGTAAAAAACTGCGGCTTCCAGCATCGGGGAAAGCGGGCTGTTACCAGAAAGCTTCCGGCAGTAAAAAAGAAGCTGTCCGTTTACGGGCGGTAGGGCAAGTGATGTGGAAAGAATAAACATTTGCCACATGGGAAAAGTTTTTTGGGTACGTAAGTACCTGTTTACGGGCCGCAGGGCAGGCGATGCAGGTAACAGAAGATTCCCGTCTTTCTTAAAAAATCCACCATGATGCCCTTTTATGAGTCTGCGTAAGCTTTCCTGTTTGGCCGAAGCCTGGCGGCTAATACAAAAAGGCTCCCCGGAATCCGGGGAGCCTTTGCAAAACACCTCAAAAATTTTCTCAAGCCTTGACAGCAATAGCACCGTACTTCTTGGTAGCATACTTGTGCAGGCCGAAGAAAGCAACAACTGTGAGAACAGCGGTAGCGACCAGGCCCAGCACAGGGGAAACCAGGCCGCCCACCAGGAAGCCCAACGCAGAGCAGATACCGACAGTCAGGCTGTAAGGAAGCTGAGTCCGAACATGCTGAATGTGGTCGGCGCCGGCAGCGGTGGAAGCCAGGATGGTGGTATCGGAAATGGGGGAGCAGTGATCGCCGAATACGCCGCCGCTCAGGCAAGCGCCGATCATCAGTTCCATGGAAACGCCAAACTGATGGGCGATAGGCAGGCAGATGGGCATGGTGATGGCCCAAACGCCCCAGGAGCTGCCGGTGGAGAAACCAACGAAAGCACCCACAATGAAGATAACCATAGGCAGGATACCGGGGGCAATATCGTAGGATTCAACCAGGTGGATCAGGTAGCCCTTCAGGTCCATAGCGTTGGTAACGCCGCCCACAGACCAGGCCAGAACCAGGATAACAGGGATATCGGAGTTCAGGGAGATACCTTTGCAGAACTCAGGAACGATATCCGCCAGCTTCATAACGCCGGAGCGAACGCCCATCAGGCCGGAAGTAGTAGCAGCGGTGAAGAAGCTGAGGGTAATGGACAGGGAAATGTTGCAGTTCATGAAGGCGCCGCCCACACCGTTGGTGCCGGCATCGCCGGTCCACATGATCATGGTCAGCAGGGTGGCGAACAGGACGACCATGGGGATCAGGAAGTTGGCCATGGTGAGGGGCTTGCCGGCAAAGAGGGCGTCCTCATCAATGTCATACTTGGACATGGGGTTGTCGTTGGGTCCAATGAGCATGCCGGTTTCGTCGGCCCGCTTCTCAGCCTCATACATGGGGCCGATGTCCAGCTTGGCAATAATGACAAAGAGCAGGGCCAGCATGCCGAAGATAGCATAGAAGTTGAAGGGAATGGAGCGAACAAAAGTAACCCAGGGGTTGTCAGTGATGGCCAGGATGCCGAACTGAGCGGCAATCAGGCTGGTGGCGTAGGTGCTGTAGCTGGTGATGGGGGACAGGGTTGCAAAGGGGCAGCCCATAACGTCGCAGATGTAAGCCAGCTTTACACGGGAGACCTTCAGCTTCTCGGAGACGGTCCGCATGATGGAGCCCAGGGTCAGGGTAGGCTCGGTGAAGATGAAGGCAAAGGCGCTGAAGTAGGTCACCAACTGGGCCTGCTTCTTGGTCTTGACCCGGCGGGAAACGGCAGTACCAAAGGCCTTGGCCGCACCGGAGATCTTAAAGACGTATACAAAGCCGCCGCAAGCCACGGTCAGCATGATCATACCGGCGTTCCACTCGTTGCCGATATTGGGAATAAAGTAGTCCGAAATCATTTTCGGAAGTGCGATAATAGGGTTCCAGCCGTTGGTGATGGTGACGCCTACCCAGAGACCCATGATCAGGGAGAACACCGTCTGTTTGGTGATCAGGGCCAGGGCAATGGCGATCAGCGGCGGAAGCAGGGAAAGAAATCCGTACTCCATAGTGTGCATCTCGCTTTCTTGGATCATTGCCTTTCAGACATAAGAATGTCTGAAATCAAACAATCTCAGTATACATAATTCGGACATAATTTTCAAGCAAACTGTGGTTAAATGGCCCAATTTGGAACAAGAATTGGCCTAATATATAAAATAATTGAAAAAAATTTATGCTAAACAACGAAAAATATGTTAATAAAGTATGAACAAAGGCAAATAATTCCAAACACACTTTAAAGCGTAAATGCGCTTTAACGACGGACAATCTTTCGCAGGACGGCAGCCAGGGGAATAGAAATTGCCGTGGCTGCGGCAGCTTCAATCACCCCGTTGAAGCTGATGACCCCTCCGATAACCCCTATAAGGGTGGAATAAGCAATGCCACGGGCTTCTGCATATGCGGGACCGAAAAACAAATAAATCCCGCCCATCACCAGGATCGTGTTGGTCATGGAGCCCAGGAAACCGGCCACGGCAGCAGCCAGGCTCCCGTTTTTTTGTAGCCGCATCAGCAGACGGAAGACCCAGCCGGCCACCACGCCGATGAGGATCCGGGGAATCATGGCGATGCACAGGCTCCACAGATTGCCATGGGTATTTCCCAGGGAATAGAAGGGCGTAAAGACGAAGGAAGTCACCGTTGGGGTAAGAGTATTGATAAGAATACTGGTGAGGCCGAAAACGCCCCCCAGAATGCCTCCGGCCGCAGGCCCCAGCAGGATCCCTCCCAGAATCACAGGAATATGTACGGTGGTGGCACGCACCGGACCCACCGGGATGTAGCCCAGTGGCGTAAAGGCCAGAAGAATTTCCACGCCTGCCAGAAGCGCGATCTGCACCATTCTGGTGGTTTTCTGATTGGTAGGCATAACACACAACCTCCCGTTGAATTCTTGATTTTTACTCATTCTACTGCCCGGGTTACCGGGAATCAACTGGCAAATCGACGAAAACACAAGCTGTTGCCCTTTGGCTTCTGCCCATTTTTCAATTTTCTTCCCTGATCCATGAGAAAAGAGGCAGTTGGAACACCAAAAGAGGACAACAGCGGAAATCTTATATATGGATAGGCGGAAGAAATCCACAGGTCTGACCGGCAGCGGAAGGAGAGCCGGTACAGCAAACAGTATTTCCCGGCTGTACCCGGGAAAGTTTCGGACAAAGAAAAAGCAGCCGTCCCGACTGGGACGACTGCTTTCTGGTGAGCCATCGGGGATTCGAACCCCGGACCCTTTGATTAAAAGTCAAATGCTCTGCCAACTGAGCTAATGGCTCGTCTGATGACGCTCAATAATTATAGCAACCGTCCCGGCCTTTGTCAACACATTTTTGGAAACACAGGGGAAAACTGCCGGGATACTGGGGAATATGGATGACAAGGGGCCGGGAAAGGGCTATAATCAAACAGGAAAGGGGGCGGGACAAATGCCGCTGACACTGGAAAGCGAGATCCGCTATGTCAAAGGAGTGGGCGAAGCCCGCATGAAGTTGTACCGCCGTCTGGGAGTGGAGACAGTGGGGGATCTGCTGTATCATTTGCCCAGAGAGTATGTGGACCTGACAGCGCCCCGGACAATTCTGGAGGCGCCGCTGGGGGAGCCTGCGGCGATCCGGGCAATTGTGGCCTCCAAAAGCCGGGAACAACGGATCCGGCGGGGACTTTCCGTTTTTAAAGTGACAGCGGTGGATGACGTCTCTTCCCTTACCATTACCTTTTTTAATGCAAAATATACCGTAGATGGCCTGCGGGAGAATCAGGAATATATTTTTTACGGGAAAATGGAGGGGACGCTCCTGCGGCGGGAGATGAAGGCCCCCGCAGTATATCCCGGCCAGGCGGGAGGGCTGGTGCCGGTCTACCCGCTGACGGCAGGGCTCACATCCCGGGGGATTGCGGCCAATGTGGATGCCGCGCTGAAGGAGCTGGGAGAGCTTCCCGACAGCCTTCCGGCCGGCCTGCGGCGGAAATACAATTTGTGTACCCTGGATTTTGCCCTGCGGAACATCCACCGCCCCCATACCCGCAAAGAAGCGGAGATCGCCCGCCGCCGGCTGATTTTTGAGGAGCTTCTCTGTCTGGGGATGGGCTTTGCCCGGCTCAAGGAGGGACGGCAGCAGCTGACCGCCCGACCCATGTCCCCGCAGGATATGGGACCCTTCTGGGCGGCACTGCCCTTTGAGCCTACCGGGGCCCAGCGCCGGGCTGCGGAGGAAGCCATGGCCGACCTGTGCGCCAGCCGCCCTATGAACCGGCTGGTACAGGGGGACGTAGGCAGCGGCAAAACCCTGGTGGCGGCCGCCTGCTGCTATTTTGCATTCCTCAATGGCCGCCAGAGCGCCCTGATGGCTCCCACCGAAATCCTGGCAGAGCAGCATTTGAGGAGCCTGAAACCGCTCCTTGAGCCGTTGGGGATGCGGGCTGAGCTGCTTACCGGGGCGCTGACCGCCCGGGAAAAGCGGGAGGTCAAGGGGCGGCTGGCTTCGGGAGAGACGCACCTGGCCATTGGGACCCACGCCCTGCTGACCGGGGACTCGCTGTTCCGGGATCTGGGGCTGTGCGTCACCGATGAGCAGCACCGCTTCGGGGTGGCGCAACGGATGGCGCTGGGCCAGAAAGGGGAAAGCCCCAGCACCCTGGTCATGTCGGCCACCCCCATTCCCCGGACGCTGGCTCTCATTATTTATGGAGACCTGGATCTTTCGGTCATTGACCAGCTGCCCGTCGGCCGCCAGAAGATCGAAACCTACCTGATTGACGGCGGGAAACGGGACCGGGCCTTCGGCTATGTGCGGCAGCATCTGGACCGGGGGCTCCAGGGCTATGTGGTTTGCCCCCTGGTGGAGGAGGACCCGGAAGGCGGAGCGGACGGGCGCAAGGCTGCGGTGGCCTATGCCGCCCAGCTGGCAGAAGGGCCCTTTCGGGGGTACCGGCTGGGGCTGCTCCACGGCAGGATGAAGCCCGCCGAAAAGGAAGCCGCCATGCGGGCCTTTGCCTCGGGGGAGACCCAGCTGCTGGTGGCCACCACCGTGGTGGAGGTGGGGATCGACGTGCCCAACGCCGTGATGATGGTGGTGGAAAACGCCGAGCGGTTTGGACTCAGCCAGCTGCACCAGCTGCGGGGCAGGGTGGGCCGTGGCCGGGAAAAATCCACCTGTATCCTCATCAGCGACGCCAAAGCGCCGGACACCCTGCAAAGGCTCAAATACCTTTGTGCCAGCGGGGATGGCTTCCAAATCGCCGAATATGACCTGAAGCTGCGGGGACCGGGAGACTTTTTTGGCATGCGGCAGCACGGCCTGCCCCAGATGAAAATCGCCGATCTGAGCCAGGACAGCCAGACCCTGTACGAAACCCAGGAGGCGGCCCGGGAACTGCTGGCGCAGGACCCGGAACTGTCCGGATGTCCCGGACTGGCCCGGCGGATCGCCCGGATGATGAGTACCGCAGCGGCGCTTTAAAGAGGCTGCCGCCTGCTTCTCAAAGGCGGCAAAGCCGTGCGGCTTTTGAAGATGCAGTATAGCAACCCGGCATTCCGGAACCCCGATCCTGATGAAAGCGGACGGATGCCATATGGTTTCAGAAGCTTGTCCGCCCCTTGAGCCGCTTCCCCCAATAACGGCACGAACAAATTTTCGTTTTTCCTTGCAAAGCGCCGGGGAATCCAGTATAATCTATATAGTAAAATTCTGAGAATGGCATACAGGAGGTACGCAGATGGCAGTGGAAAAGCAGGCCCCCGACAAGCAGGGCTCGGAGAAGAAAAAGGCGCTGGAAACCGCTTTGGGACAGATAGAAAAGCAGTTTGGCAAAGGTGCGGTGATGAAGCTGGGCCAGAATACTACCATGAACGTGGAGGCCATCCCCACCGGCAGCCTGTCCCTGGATATGGCCCTGGGAATCGGCGGAATGCCCCGGGGCCGCATTGTGGAAATTTTTGGGCCTGAAAGCTCCGGTAAGACTACCGTGGCCCTCCATGTGGTGGCGGAAGCCCAGAAGCAGGGGGGAGAGGCCGTCTTTATTGATGTGGAGCATGCCCTGGATCCGGTGTATGCCAAGGCTTTGGGCGTGGATATTGACTCCCTGCTGGTTTCCCAGCCGGATACCGGGGAGCAGGCTCTGGAGATCTGTGAGGCCCTGGTCCGCTCCGGTGCGGTAGATGTGGTGGTGGTGGACTCGGTGGCCGCCATGGTTACCAAGGCCGAGATCGAAGGGGAAATGGGAGATACCCATGTGGGCCTTCAGGCCCGGCTCATGTCCCAGGCGCTGCGGAAGCTCACCGGCGCTATCGGCAAGACCAACTGTGTTGTCATCTTTATTAACCAGCTGCGGGAAAAAATCGGCGTGGTGTACGGCAACCCTGAAACCACCCCTGGCGGCCGGGCGCTGAAATTCTACTCCTCGGTGCGGCTGGATGTTCGCCGCAGCGAGCAGCTGAAAAATGGCGGCGAGATCATCGGCAACCGCACCCGGGTCAAGGTGGTCAAGAACAAGGTGGCTCCGCCCTTCAAGGAAGCGGAATTTGATATTATGTACGGCGAAGGAATCTCCCGGGTGGGAGAGGTAGTGGATCTGGCGGTGAAGCTGGATATTATCCAGAAGAGCGGCAGCTGGTTCTCTTACGGAGAAAACCGCATCGGCCAGGGCCGGGACAAAGCCAAGGAATACCTGAAGGAGCATCCCGAGGTATGCGAGGAAATCGCCGCCAAGGTAATGGAAAACCGGGAGCAGCTGAAAAAAGGCCCCGGCGCCAAGGCGCTGCCCAAGAAGCTGGGGGCGCCGGTGAACATCACCGCCGAAGTGGATGACGAGGAATAACTCCATCAAGAAGGAATTTTGCAGAGAGGATGGGGGTTGGGGGATACAGCAGCCCAGGCGGCACCTCTTTTCCCATTGGCCTTCCCCTTTTCCCGGCCGCGATGAAACCGACCGCGGGCTCTCCCGGTTTTATACTCGGCGAGTGCGGGGGCGGCGGTGAAATTTGGATCTGCGGTCTCATTTTGATGATTTTAAAGCCGGAAGATCTTCCAAAATCTATTTTCCTGCACTCTGAGGGGGGCGGCTGGGCCGCTCCCCTTTTTGGATGGGAATATGAAACCGGCTTTGGGTGATCCCGGCCTTACACCAGGCGGGATGCACAGCGGTGCAATGGAGATATGAGACCGTGTTTTGGCGGCCTTCAGGCAGGCAATGCCATCCCAATCAAGCTTTCTACAGTATAAGCGGGCGGCTGGGCTACCCTCTCTTTTGGACGGCGATATGAAACTGGCTCTGGACACTTCCAGCCTTACACCGGGCGGGATGCACAGCGATACAATGGGGATATGAGGCCGTGTTTTGACGGCCTTCAGGCAGGCAGCGCCTTCCCAATCAAGTTTTTCGCAATATGGGGAGCGGCCTGGGTCGCCCCCCTTTTTTTCAGGGCTGCTTTGTGCTATGATAGGGGGACGGAAGAAGGGAGGCGGGAAAATGGTCATTACCGGTATTGAAAAGACCCGGAAGGGCCGGTACGCCCTGATGGCGGACGGGGAATTTGTCTTTTCTGTCCACCGGGATACCTTTCTCACCTCCCGGCTGGCCCAGGGACTGGAGCTCACCTCCGGCCAGCTGGAAGAGCTTTGGGAACAGGATCAGCGGTATTCCGCCGTCCAGTCGGCTCTGGACATTCTGTCCCGGGCGGCACAAAGCTCCGGAATGCTTCGGGAAAAGCTGCTGCGCCATTACAGCCCCCAGGCGGTGGAAGCGGCGCTGGGAAGGATGGCGGAGCTGGGACTTTTGGACGACCGGGATTACGCCTGCCGGCTGGCCCGGGACATGGTGAACCTGCGGGGGTGGTCCCTGAAACGGGTCCGCCAGGGCCTGCTCCAGCGTCGGTTGGATCGGGATACGGTGGAGGAAGCCCTGAGCCAATTTGGAGAAGAGGATGAAACGGAGCCCATTGTGCGGATCATCCTCAAGCAATACCGGGGACGGCTGTTTGACCCTGACGGTCTGCGGAAGACCATTGCCGCCCTGCAGCGCCGGGGCTTTGGCTATGACAGTATCCGGACAGCTTTGGAGAGGATCCAGGAAGAAGAACTGTGGAGGGAATAGACCCCGGGGAAACCGACAGCGGTTCCCGGAAGATCTGCCCTATCATTCTCTGCATAAAAGGAGTGGCCCAAGGGTTGGAAGAAACAGCACAGATCTGCAATGACTTCAGGCAGGGGCTTCGGGACGGTATTCCCATTGGTCTGGGATATGTTTCGGTGGCCTTTGCTTTTGGCATCATGGCGGTGGAAGCAGGCCTGCCGGTTTGGGCCGCAGCGGCGATCTCCATGACCAACGTCACCTCGGCAGGGCAGTTTGCCGGGCTTTCCCTCATGACCGCCGCCGCCTCCCTGGGAGAGATGGCCCTGACCCAGCTGGTCATCAACCTGCGGTATGCCCTCATGTCCCTTTCCCTGTCCCAGAAGCTGCACCCGTCGGTGGGCTTTTTGGACCGGCTCCTCATCGCCTTTGTCAACACCGACGAGGTGTTTGCCGTGGCCAGCAGCCAAAAGGCCCCGCTGGGCAAACGGTATCTCCTGGGTCTGATCCTTACGCCCTATTTTGGCTGGGCGCTGGGCACCGTGGCCGGAGCTGCCGCCGGGACCCTTCTGCCCGAGGCCCTTCGGTCGGCCCTGGGGATCGCTATTTACGGGATGTTCATCGCCATTGTCATCCCGCCGGCCCGGTATCTGCATTCGGTGCGGGCTGCCGCCGGACTGGCGGCACTGCTCAGCTGCGCCTTTGCCTTCCTGCCCCTGCTGGAGCGGGTGTCGGACGGCTTTTCCATTATTCTTTCCACGGTGCTGGCCGCCGGACTGGCGGCGCTGCTCTTTCCCGTGGAGGAGAAACAGGAGGACAACCCATGAGCCCTGTGAGTTTCCAAGGCTTTTGGGGGTATCTGCTGGTCATGGCCGGGGTCACCTACCTGATCCGCATGATCCCCCTTGCCTTTTTTCGTCAAAAGATCCACAGCCCCTTTCTGCGGTCCTTCCTGTTCTATGTGCCCTATGCGGTGCTGTCTGCCATGACGGTGCCGGCCATCTTTTCCTCCACCGCCAGTCCCTGGTCCGCGCTGGCCGGGGTGACGGCGGCAGTGTGGCTTGCCTTCCGGGAAAAGGGCCTGCTCACCGTGGCGCTGGCTGCCTGCGGCGCAGCTTTTGCCGCCGAGCGGCTGCTGGCCCTGGCAGGCATGCTGTAAAAGGAGAGAAACTGCCATGCTGTTTTATCTGCCCCGGCTGATTGCCCTGGCCTGCCTGATTTTCAGCCTGGGTCCTTTGGTGATTTACGGCATTTTTAATACCGGCAGTGCGGCCCTGCTGTTGTTTGGGCTGATACTGGGCGGGCTGGCGGTGTTTTGGGATGCATTTCCCCAGCGGCGCTTTCCCGGATATCCGCCGCCTCCCAAGCGCTGGTGGAGGAATCTGCGCCGGGGGCTTTCGGTGTTGCTGGGCCTGGCGGTGGCGGGAGGGCTGTTCCTTTCGGTCCCCATGGCGGTGCGGGGATGGATGAACCCACCCCGGGAAGAGATGGATTACACGGTGGTGGTGCTGGGCTGCAAAGTGGAGAACGGCCAGCCCACCCGGATGCTTCGCCGCCGTCTGGATGCCGCGCTGGAATATCTGGAGGCCCATCCCCAAGCGCCGGTGGTGGTCACCGGCGGTGTGGGAGACGGGGAAGAGCGCCCGGAAGCGGAGGTGGCCCGGGAGTATCTGGAGGCCCGGGGCCTGGATCCGGCACGGATTTATTGTGAAAGCGCCTCCGCCAACACCCGGCAGAACCTGGAAAACGCTGCGGCTCTGATCCGGGAGGAGGGACTGCCCTCCCGGGTGGCTTTGGCCACAGACGGCTTCCACCAGTGGCGAAGCGGGGAATATGCCCGAATGGCCGGGCTGGAAGACCCGGCGGCGCTGCCTGCCTCCACCCCCTGGGGGCTGTTTCCCGTCTACTGGGTGCGGGAGATGGGCGGGATCATTAAACTGTATCTTCTGGACCGGTAGGACGGCAGCCGTCCGACGGGACAGGAACCTGATAAGATCATGATGGTAAGGAGTACTCCATGGAAAAGATCAAAGTGGGAATGGTGTCCCTGGGATGCAGCAAAAACCAGGTGGACGCGGAACGGATGATGGGACGGATGGCCCGGGAAGGGTTGGAGATCTGCGGGGACCTGAGCCAGTGCCAGGCAGTGGTCATCAATACCTGCGGCTTTATTGAAGCGGCCAAGGCGGAATCCATTGAAACCATCCTGGAGTTCTGCAAAATGAAGGAAGAGGGAGCCCTGCGCTGCGTGGCGGTGACGGGATGCCTGGCGGAGCGGTATCGGGACGAGCTGGCCCGGGAGATCCCCGAAGCCGACATCGTGCTGGGCATCGGCAGCAACGACCGTCTGCCGGAGGCCATCCGCCGGGCGATGGAAGGGGACCGGATCACGGAATACGGCCCCAAGACAGCCCTGAGCCTGGAAGGAGAGCGCATCCTGGCCAACGCCCCCTATTTTGCCTATATCAAGGTGGCGGAAGGGTGCGACAACCGATGCAGCTACTGCGCTATCCCCCTGATCCGGGGCGGATTCCGCAGCCGGCCCATGGAAAAAATCGTGGAGGAAGCCCGGGCTCTGGCCCAAAGCGGGGTGAAGGAACTGAATCTGGTGGCTCAGGACACCAGCCGGTACGGGCTGGACCTGTACGGAGAGTACCGGCTGCCCCAGCTTATTGACGCGGTGTGCGCCATTCCCGAAGTGGAGTGGGTCCGGATCCTGTACTGCTACCCCACCCGCATCACCGACCAGCTCATCGAGACCATGGCCCGCCAGCCCAAGGTGGTGAAATATATTGATATCCCCGTCCAGCATGCCAGCGCCCGGGTGCTTCGGGAAATGAACCGCACCGGGGACCGGGAGGAGATCCTGAACCTCTGCCGGCGGCTGCGGGAGGGCATTCCCGGGGTGGTCCTGCGCACCACCCTCATCACCGGCTTCCCCGGCGAGACGGAGGAAGACTTTGAGGAGCTGTGCCGCCTGGTGGAGGAGGCCCGTTTTGAGCGGCTGGGGTGCTTCCCCTATTCCCAGGAGGAGGATACCCCCGCCGGAGAGCGGGAGGACCAGCTGGACCCGGAGGTGCGGCAGCGCCGGGCGGAAATCATTATGGAAAAGCAGATGGACATCGCCTTTGCCTTTGCCCGCAGCTGTGCGGGGCGTACCCTGGAGGTGCTGGTGGAGGGGAAAAAGGGACGGTACTGGTATGGCCGCAGCTACATGGACGCTCCGGACATTGACACCCGGGTCTACTTTACCTCGACAAAAAAGCACCATTGCGGAGAGAAGGTTTGTGTTACCATTCAAGACAGCAGGGAGTATGACCTCCTGGGTGAGGCGCTCTAAAGGGGAAAGGAGAGAAGGCGTATGAATCTTCCCAATAAGCTGACGGTGCTGCGGATGGCCATGATCCCGGTGTTCCTGTTCTTTCTGCTGTGGCGGGGGCTGCCCAATCATTATCTGTGGGCCCTGATCACCTTTGCCGCGGCCTCCATCACCGATACCCTGGACGGCCGCATCGCCCGGGGCCGGGGGCTGGTCACCGATTTCGGCAAATTTATGGATCCTCTGGCGGACAAGCTGCTGGTGATGTCCGCTTTGGTGGGATTTGTGGATGTGGCGGATGTGCCCTCTGTGGTGGTGATTGTCATTCTGGCCCGGGAATTCCTGGTGACGGCTCTGCGCACCCTGGCGGCGGATAACGGCGTGGTCATTGCCGCCGACCGGTGGGGCAAGCTGAAAACGGTTCTCCAGATGTTCTGGATCTGCTTTACTTTGTTGTTCCTGTGGATGATGGATACAGGGCGGGACCAAAACGGCAGTCTGTTTGTGGCCATGGCCGCCATCTACCTGGGAGGAATGGTGCTGGTGACGGCGGTCACGATCCTTTCCGGTTTTAATTACCTGTGGAAAAACCGCCAGCTGTTCCTCAGAAGCAAATAGAAAAATCCCGCACGCTCCGCCGGAGTGCGGGCAAACGGATATGCCGTCTCTCGCAGGAGCAAAGCCATCGAAAAGTTGATAGCCCGGAAACCCTGCAAAATTAAGGTTTCCGGCTCTATGGGGTATAGTTCAGCTTGCCCGTAGTTGGGAGAGGCCCAACCTCCACCTTGACGGGAACAGGCAAAGATCCCCTTTGGGATCGCTTTCAGGAGACAGGTGCGCCAAAGGTCACAATGTCACAATAAAGAAAAATCAGCGTCAAAGGAAATTGCCGCCTGCAAGGATAAAAAACGCGGGCGGCATCCGTTTTAAGGGCATACTGTTTCGGGGCCCTTTTGCCGGTGAGGTTCAGGCGCGGGAGTGCCGCGTGACTTCAGTCCATTCCCCACAGAGGAGAGCCCTGTAAAGGATGGCACGGTGCTTTTCCCCAAAGGATGTGCTTTGCTCCGGCATTCGGAATAAAGAACATCAGGTACTCCACCAAAGCCCCCCCTTGCGCCCGGCCCCAAAATGTGGTAGACTTGGAAAAACCATAGACGATAACTGCCATGACGCAGGAAGAGTACCCCGCGGACCCGCGGACAGAGAGGCCCCGCCGCCAGGCTGAGAGCGGGACCACAGCAACGGACGCGGCGGGAAGTGCCCCTGCCAGCATGCCGGGCAAACGGCCTGTTTCCTTTCGGGGAGACGGCGCTCAGTAGTCCGGCACGGTTTGCCTCCGTTATCCGGCCAGAGTAAGAAACCGAAGTGGAACCGCGGCACCGCGCCGCCTTCGCCGCCCTTGGGGGTGGGGAAGGCGGCTTATTTTGTTCAGACAGAAGCTGGCCGCCGGTACGGCCGGCAGGGATATTCTGTCCCAAGGCTTTCCGTCCGGCCCCCGGCTAAACTGGCGGGCGGCGGCAGAAAATCAGGGCAGAAGGCGGCGGACGGGACAGCGGCGGCTTTAAGGCCCGGGACCAGATCCTGCTGAAGCGGGGGCGCTGGCAAGATCATGAGCAAGTTTCTCCCCTGGGGAGAAGCCGGCCGGCAGGACGGACTTTTGCAGGGACGATGCCCGGACCCAACCAGCCTGGGGAACGCTGGTTGGGTATTTGGCAGGATCCTGCATATGATCTTTTTGAAAAGCGTTCCCCGGATCCCATCTTGAAAAATCCATCAGGAGGAGATTTTATGAAAATATTCAACACGCTGACTCGCACCAAGGAGGAATTCGTTCCCCTGGAGTCCGGCAAGGTGCGGCTTTATGCCTGCGGCCCTACCGTTTACAACTACATCCATATCGGCAACGCACGGCCCATCTGTGTTTTTGACACCTTGCGGCGCTATCTGGAATACCGGGGCTACGAGGTAAAATTTGTCCAGAACTTCACCGACATTGACGATAAGATCATCAATAAGGCCAATGAAGAGGGCACCGACTACAAAACCATTTCGGAGCGGTACATTGGGGAATACTGGACCGACGCCAAAGGTCTGGGCGTCCGCCCTGCCACCATTCACCCCAAAGCCACCGAGACCATGGATGAGATCATTGCCATTGTGGAGGAGATCGTGGCCGGGGGCTACGGATATGTGGCCGACGGAGACGTTTACTTCCGCTCCCGGAAGTTCAAGGAATACGGCAAGCTTTCCCGCCAGCCTTTGGAGGAACTGGACGCGGGCAACCGCATCGAGGTGACCGGAGGCAAGGAGGATCCGCTGGACTTTGTCCTCTGGAAGGGCGCCAAGCCCGGCGAGCCCAGCTGGCCTTCTCCCTGGGGCCCCGGCCGCCCCGGCTGGCATATTGAATGCACCGCCATGATCCGCAAGCATCTGGGGGATTCCATCGACATCCACTGCGGTGGCCAGGATCTGATCTTTCCCCATCATGAGAACGAGATCGCCCAGGCCGAGTGCTGCGGCAGCCATGGGGCCTATGCCCGGTACTGGATGCACAACGGCTTCATCAATGTGGACAGCCGCAAGATGAGCAAATCTCTGGGTAACTTCTTCACCGTCCGGGATGTGGCGGAAAAATACGGCTATGAGCCCATTAAATTCATGATGATCCAGGCCCATTACCGCAGCCCCATCAACTACACCGTGGAGGTCATCGAGCAGTGCAAAGCGGCGCTGGAGCGGCTGTATACCTGCCGCAATAATCTGGATTTTGCCCTGAAAAATGCCCTCCCCGACGGCGGGGACGAAGAATTCCAGGCTGCAGTGGAGGCTCGCCGGCAGCAGTTTATTGCCGCCATGGACGATGACCTGAACACCGCGGACGGTCTGGCGGCCCTCTTTGAGCTGGCCCGGGAGATCAATACCTACACCGCTCAGCCCCGGCCCAAAACGGCGCTGGAAACGGCAGCCAGGGTCTTTGATGAGCTGGCGGAGGTGCTGGGCATCCTTTACAACCGCAGCCAGGCCGACCTGGACGAGGAGATCGAAGAGCTGATCCGCAAGCGGCAGGAGGCCCGGAAGGCCCGGGACTTTGCTACGGCCGACGCCATCCGGGATGAGCTGAAGGCCCGGAATATCATTCTGGAGGACACACCGCAAGGCGTCAAATGGCACCGGGCTCAGTAATGGAGCGGTTCGCCTGAAGCAGCGGCGGAGGCGGCATGGGGATTTCAAAATCTGTTTACAAATCCGCCTCCTCCCAATGGTATAATGGGAACATTCCAAAGCGTCAGAAGGGAGAATGCATCCATGTATCAGCTTGTTTCCCTCACGGTGGCCAACCCTTCCATGGGCGACAACAGCGTGGTGGGGATCGCGGTGGTGGTAATGGTGGCGGTGGCGCTGATCGCCGGTGCTGCTTTGTTCCTCACCCGCAAAAAAAAGTAAAACATCCCGGGGCCCCGCGAGGGCCCCGGGCCATGAAACGGCCCGTTTAGGGGAAATAGTCCAATTTGCGGCGGCAGAGACAGGGGCGTATCCTTTTGCCCCCTTTGGACCTTTTCCCAGGAGCGCGGCCATGGAAGAGGCTTTGGCCTTTTCGGCGCCGGTCTGTATCCGGAAAGAACCGGCGTCCTTTTCCTGAGAAAGGGAAAGTGCGACCCGATGTACTTTGGGGCCCTGTGGGGCCCCCATTAAATGTGAGAGTGTGTGTGACAACATATGGAACCGACCATGCTGAAAGCCCTGCTGATCATCTGCCCGCTGGTGTTTTTGGGCGGCTTTGTGGACGCCGTTGCCGGAGGCGGAGGGCTGATTACCCTGCCGGCCTATCTGGCAGCCGGCCTGCCCATGCATCTGGCCTATGGCACCAACAAGCTGAGCAGTTGCTGCGGGTTGTTTTTTTCCACTGCAAAATATGCCCGCAGCGGCTATGTCCGCTGGCGGCCAGGCCTGGTGGCCGGTGTGGGAGCACTCATCGGCTCCTCACTGGGGGTGCGCCTGGTGCTGGTGCTTTCGGAGGAGACCCTTCGGTGGATTCTGGTGTGCATCCTGCCCCTGGTGGCGGTAGTGCTGCTGTTTAACCGCAATTTTGGTCAGGAACAGAAGCCCCGGGATCTTTCCCCCACCCTGCTTTATCTGATGGTGTTCCTCATCGGCCTGGTAGTGGGCGCTTACGACGGCTTTTTCGGGCCGGGAGCCGGCACCTTTCTGGTCATCGGCTTTACCGCCATTGTGGGCTGGAATTTGACCACCGCCACCGGGAATGCCAAAGTGGTAAATTTTTGCTCCAATCTTGCGGCTCTGGTGGGCTACATTTCCAGCGGCAACGTCAGCTTTACCATTGGCTTCCCTGCGCTGCTCTGCGGCATTGCCGGCAATTATCTGGGCGCCGCAGTGGCCGTAAAAAAGGGAGCATCCTTCATCCGCCCGGTGGTGATTTTTGCCGTGTCGCTGCTTTTTGTTAACATTATTCGGGACATGCTGTGAGGAAAGGTGGTTGTATTATGGAGAAAAAAGAATCCGGAACGCCCCGGTTTGTGCTGGACCATGTTTGTATCAACGGCGGCGATGAAACCGGCGCCCGTGCCATTGCAGGGACCATTGCGGCTCTTTTTGAACTGCCGGTGACGGATAAACCCACCTCCACCTATGCCGGAACCGGTGTGGAGGTAGCCAAGGCCCCCGGGCCCGGGACCCACGGCCATATCGGCTTTGCGGTGGAGGATATCCTGGCAGCCGCGGCCTGGCTGGAGGCCAAAGGGGTGGCGCTGGACCATGACCGGCGCAAATTCACTCCGGACGGCCGCCTGCGGCTCATCTACCTCAAAGAGGAAGTCGGAGGCTTTGCCCTGCATCTGATTCAAAAATAGACCATGCCGCGATGCTCTCCCCATGGATATTGCCTACACAAAAACAACTCCGCCTGCCGATTTTATGCCTCAACTATCGGGAAGCAGACCGATAGTTTTGCGGAAAATATGTATTAAAAGCGTATGAAGGATATGGATGAAACAGCCGAAAGGCAGTGGCGTAGTTCATCCCATACGGTCAGTTTTACAGTATATACTTCGCAAAAGAGTGACCGGATGTCTTTGCCTGCACCAAATAAGAAAAAGGATGACGCTGAAAAAACGTTATCTTCAAATTTCCAGAGAGCCGACGGGAATATCGGTATGAGATATCCGGCGTCAGCAAAGCATTTGGTAACAATGAAAAGCGCCCGTCTCTTTGAAGCGAGTACGGGCGCTTTGTTGATTAATGACACAAGGGACATGGCCAATCGCCGACATCTTCAGCGTCCCAAATGGTGGACACATACCATGTTGATGCTGATTCGAGCGCAACACAGCCATATGTATGGTATGGTATGTTTCCTCCATCTTTAGCGCAAATAGCTACATACTGATCTAAATATCGGGCTTTTCTTTGAAGCAGTGATGAACTGTCATTTATGGAATTAAATTTTTCTTTCCAAAAATTTATAGATTTGTTGCATTCTTGAAGATTTTGCTTTAAAGAAGATATGTGTTTTTCATTATCAAGAATGGTTTTTTGATAATCGAAAACCACGGCGACCATAACTGCGTTCACAACCAAGGATAGACATAGTAAGATAGGAACGGATTTTTTAAGATAGGTTGCCACAATATCTTCAACCTTGTACCGCAGACCGGACAGGCCTTATCAGATTTCTTAACTTCAGCTCCGCAGTTTTTGCAAAAAATGATAACTTTACGGGTGGTTTTTTTCTTGGAGACGCGGCAAGTATTTCCTTCTGATGGTGAACACTCTGAAAATTGGGCACCTGCGTTGGACGGAGGATTCATATATAGATGCTCCACCGGATTTTTAACGTTTGCATCAGTGACGCCATTGGGAGGACTATTTGGTTGTGTTGTACACGCTGACTTTTCTTCTTGAGTCTCAGAAAAAATTTTTTGGGCCTCTCGTTTCTTTATTGTCCGAAGCAGGATATTGTATGCGGCTAGACTCCATAAAACGGCTGGAGTAATTTTGATTTCTTCCAGCTTCCCATCTAAAAAAATATATTGAAGTATATTAAACATGGCAAAGAAAAAGATGGCATTTACAATAATCAGTATCAGCAATCCCTTTTTGCCGATGTTGCGATTGAGGCTTACAATTATTGCAGGCACTCCTACATAAGCCAAGATGGTAAAAAAGAGATCACCAAGAACACTAAGAACTCCTATAATATACTCTATGAAAAATTGGTCGTTCACGGAAAGCACTCCTTTCACAACAAACTTATCACATATCCGTAGAAAAGACAACTATGATGTGGATAAACCAGCAGAAAAAACATGCTCCCAGGATGAATGGATAAAAGGCCCTTCCCACAAGAGGAAGGGAACCCTTAATTTATTTTTATCAGTATAATCCATTCAATGACGGATTCCATAAGTGTAGCGCTTTAAATAAACAGCCGTGATATATAGGAGCTGTTTGCCAAGGAAAGAGACATTCGAATATATGGATGCAGACAAAAGTTTTCGGCCCCTATAGCTCCAGCAATTTTTGAGATAACGCTGGTAACTTTCTCAACATCACACAGAGTAGTTTCCCAATTTCCATATTTAGGTTGTCACAACCTGGGCAAGTGGCTTATAAGTGTCGCACAAAACGAGTCCCCAAAAAACTACATTAAAAAAGCCTGCAGATGGATTTTACAACCATCTACAGGCTTTTGGTGGACGCTGAGGAACTCGAATCCCCGACCTTCCGCACGTCAAGCGGAAGCTCTACCAGCTGAGCTAAGCGTCCATATTTGGCTACCGGTGGGTACTCCCAAGACCAGCGAAATTGATTATACACAATCCGTCAAAAAA
>CASEAH010000102.1 GCA_949285935.1 uncultured Oscillospiraceae bacterium | reverse complement strand
CAGATGCAAAAACATGGATTGCCCATCCTGATGGGTGAGGCAAATCCTTTCAAAATATCAGAAAAATCTGCGAACAGGGGATTCTGTGCATCCGGAGGCGGTACCATCTTGGATCGTCTTGATGCGTTTCAGTAATATCCTCAGGCGGCATGTTTACAAAAGCCGGCCGCCAAAGAAAGTTATCATGGCTCTGTGATAAATGGGACAAAGGGGAGAAAAAATGATGGCATTGACCCTGAAACAGCTTTTGGAAGAAAGCCATTCCACAGTTTTTCTGGGCGGGGCCGGCGTTTCCACCGGCAGCGGCATTCCCGATTTCCGCAGCGCCCACGGTATCTATCATCAGGAGCATCAGGGCCCTTCTTACGAAAAAATGCTTTCCATCGACTATTTTATCCGGCATCAGGAGGAGTTCTTCCGTTTCTATAAATCGGTGATGCTCTATCCCCATGCGGAGCCCAACAAGGCCCATTTGGCCCTGGCAAAGCTGGAACAGGCGGGACTTCTGGAGGCTGTTATTACCCAAAACATCGACGGCCTTCATCAAAAAGCTGGCAGCAAAAATGTTCTGGAACTGCACGGCAGCGCCCTGCGTAATTTCTGCCTGGACTGCTGCCGCCGCTACACCATGGAGGAGATCCTGGCGGCTCCCGGAGTTCCCCGCTGCTCCTGCGGGGGCGTCATACGGCCTTCGGTGGTACTGTATGGCGAGCAGCTGGATCCGGAAGTGGTGGAACGTTCTGTTTCCCTGATCCAAAAGGCGGACCTGCTGATTGTGGGCGGCACTTCTTTGGTGGTTTATCCTGCCGCGGGGCTGGTCCGCTACCAGAAAAAGGGCGGCAGACTGTGCCTGATCAACCGCACTCCCACCCCTTATGACGACATGGCGGATCTGGTACTTCGGGAGGACATCGGCCAGGTGCTGGCGGAAGCGGCAGGGCTGTAAATCTTCCCGAAAACTGTGGCGCCGCAAAAGATAACATGGTACAATAGCTTGAGACCCTTTGACGGATTGCGCCGGCTTGCCCGCAGGGCGATCCGCAGCGGATTTTAACCCACGGAGGTTACAGACTGATGAAACGTAAAAATTATCTTTCCTGGGACGAGTATTTTATGGGCATCGCCCTGCTTTCGGCCCAGAGAAGCAAGGACGACAGCACCCAGGTGGGAGCCTGTATCGTCAGTGAGGACAACAAGATCCTTTCGGTAGGCTATAACGGCATGCCCACCGGATGCAGCGACGATGAAATGCCCTGGGAGCGGGAAGGCGGTGTCCTGGATACCAAATATGCCTTTGTCTGCCATGCGGAACTCAATGCCATCCTCAACTATGCAGGCGGTTCCCTGAAGGGCGCCAAGGTCTATTCCACTCTGTTCCCCTGCAATGAGTGCGCCAAAGCCATTATCCAGAGCGGCATCCGCACGGTGATCTATCTGTCGGACAAGTACGCCGATACCGAGGCCGTCATTGCCTCCAAGCGGATGTTTGATATGGCCGGCGTCCGGTACCTTCCCTACCGGCTCTCCGGCAAGACCATTGCTCTGGATTTATGAGCAGCCCTCAGGAACAGGGGATCCCGGCTCCTCTGACCGGCCTTCCGGAACTGCTGCTGCCCTGGTATGACCGGAATGCCCGGGTACTGCCCTGGCGGCAGGAACCTACGCCTTACCGGGTCTGGATCTCGGAGATCATGCTCCAGCAAACCCGGGTGGAAGCGGGGAAACCCTATTTTGAGCGGTTTATATCCTGTCTTCCGGATGTACAGGCTCTGGCGGAGGCCGATGAGGCTCTGCTGCTCAAGCTTTGGGAGGGGCTGGGCTATTACAGCCGGGTGCGCAACCTGCACAAGGCGGCGCAGATGGTCATGGAGCGGTGGGGCGGGCAGCTTCCCGACGATCCGGCGCTGCTCCGTACTCTGCCGGGGGTGGGCGGTTATACCGCCGGGGCCATCGCCTCTATTGCCTTTGGGCATGTGGTTCCTGCAGTAGACGGCAACGTGCTGCGGGTGACTGCCCGGCTGCTGGAGGATCACCGGGATATGGCCGCTCCCCAGGTGAAGCGGGAAGTGGAAAAGTGGATCGGGCAAATCATTCCCCGGCATCGGCCGGGGGATTTTAACCAGGCGTTGATGGACCTGGGGGCCATGGTGTGCCTGCCGGGAGGGGTTCCTCTGTGCGAAAAATGTCCCGCGGCCGCCATCTGTATGGGCCGTGCTTCGGGCCGGGCAGCTTCCCTTCCCGTAAAGGCTGCAAAGCCCCCTCGCCCCGCGCAGTCATTTACGGTTCTGCTCCTCACCCGGGGGGACCGAGTGGCGCTCCGGAAGCGGCCTTCCCGGGGTCTTTTGGCCGGGATGTGGGAGTTTCCCATGGCGGAGGGTCTCCTTTCCGGTAAGGAAGCGGCCGCCGTGGCCGAAAGCTGGGGGACAAAGCCCCTGAAACCTCCCCGGGATCTGGGGCCGGCCCGGCATATTTTTACCCACGTCCGCTGGGATATGACAGGCTGGCAGATAGAGGTGGAAAATCCTTGCGGCACAGAGGATTTCACCTGGGTCAGTACTGGAGAATTGTCATCTGCCTACGCCTTGCCATCGGCTTTCCGGCACTATATGGAGGCGCTGGCGCTGCCGCCATCACGGTAACAACCATTTTGAAACGGTACGGAGGCTTTCTAACATGGAATACAACCAGCTGCTCAGCGTATCGGCTGAGCTTGGCTTTGGTTTGCTGCGCAGCGGCGCTGAAATTTACCGCGTGGAAGAATCGGTGGAACGGATGCTGGAGGCATATGGGGTGAAGGAGCCTCAGGTATTTGCCATTCCGTCGCTGCTGATCATCACCATCCCCGACGACCAGGGGCACCCTCTTACCCAGATCAAACGCCTTCGCGCGCCCGGTTCCAATATGGACCGGGTGGAGTGTCTCAACGATCTCTGCCGCCGGGTGTGCCGGGATACCCCACCCTTTTCACAGGTGATGTCGGAGATCACTGCTATCATGAACCGCCCGGTATATACCCTCCCTCTTCATGTAGCCGCCTGTTCCCTCACCGCCTTCTGTTTTGCTCTTGTATTCGGAGGGGATTTCTTCGACGCATGCTGTGCCGGAGTCACCGGCGTTGTCATCCGGATCGCGGTAGCGTTCATGGACGATCTGGGTACCAACCCCTTTTTCCGCAACATTATCGCCAGCGCCATTGTTACCATTATGGCGCTGTTTGCCGTGCGCTGGGGGCTGGGCCACAACTCAGACAAAATCATTATCGGCACACTGATGAACCTGGTCCCCGGTGTCATGCTGACAAACTGCATGCGGGACGTCATTGCAGGGGACTGGGTAGCCGGATTGGTGCGGCTGGTGGATGCGCTGCTGGTAGGCACTGCGCTGGCTTTGGGTGCCGGTATGGCCATCACTTTGCTCCAGCTTGCATGGGGGGCGTAACCATGGATTATACAAAAATTTTTGTGGACAGTATTTTCAGCGGTCTGGCCTGTGCGGGCTTTTCGGTGGTATTCAATATCCGCCGTCCTGTACAAATCTTCTTTTCGTCCTTTGGAGGCTTTCTCAGCTGGAGCGTTTATCTGCTGACCCAGCCGCTGGGCAACGATCTTCTTTGTTATTTTCTGGCGACCGTGGTCATTTCCATTTATTCAGAAATTATGGCCCGGGTCTTCCGCTCTCCTGTTACCACCTTTTTGCTGGTGGCCCTCTTTCCCCTGGTGCCGGGCGGAGGCATTTACTATACCATGGAGCACTGCATCAGTGGAGACACTGCCGCCTTTATTGAAACCGGCCTGCATACCCTGGGGATTGCGGGTAGCCTGGCGGTGGGCGTGCTGGTCGTTTCCTCCGTCACCCGGCTGTGGAAAAATATCCGGCAGCGTTATGTCCGTGCGTGACCCAACCGGACGCACCTTCCTGTTCTGAATTTCAACATCCATATGTTTTGCCGTTAAATTTTTTTCACTTCCGGCGTTTTCTTGTCAGATCCTTTACTGCCATCCATAGTATACTTATATACAGGGAAGTCTTGGTTCCCGCTCAACTCAGGGACCATTTCCCGGAAGGAGACCTATGATCCATCCCCCCCGCAAAGAATCTTTCCTGCTGCGCCTGAGGCAGTTTTTTCCCCTGTCTTTACGGGACACCCTCACTGCCGTCCTGATCATCGGATGCGCCGGAGGAGTCTGCGTGCTGCTGCGGATGCTGGATGACAGTGATATTTATGTGTCCATGATTTTTCTTTTGGCGGTGGCGCTTATTTCCCGCTGTACC
The DNA here is from genome assembly GCA_949285935.1 of uncultured Oscillospiraceae bacterium. Lineage (GTDB taxonomy): Bacteria > Bacillota > Clostridia > Oscillospirales > Ruminococcaceae > Angelakisella. Next base: position 34,759 of record CASEAH010000102.1, on the reverse strand, counting down.
CGGGGATATTTTTATGGCCTTGCTGCTTCTGTGGCCGGAGTGGTGGGGGTCAATTACATTTTTACATACCCCTATTTTGCTTTTAATTTTACCCGCTCCAGCTATCCGATCACCTTCGTCAGTATGCTGGCGGTTTCCGTCATCATCAGCGCCATGACCACCCAGATCAAGGAACAGGAAAAACTCCACGCTGAAGCGGAGAAAGAGCGTCTGCGGGGCAATCTGCTCCGGGCCGTATCCCATGACCTGCGCACTCCTCTCACTTCCATTCTGGGCGCCAGCTCCACCATACTGGAAAACGACGAGGTATTGACCCCGAGTCAGAGGCGGGAACTCCTCTCGGAGGTAAAAGAGGATGCGGAGTGGCTGATCCGCATGGTAGAAAATCTTTTGTCCGTTACCCGCATCGGAGGGGAAGCCGCCAAAATCACCAAAGAAGCAGAAGCGGCGGAGGAGATTGTGGAGGAGACCCTCCGCAAATTCCGCAAAAGCTTCTCCCGGCCTCCGGTAACCGTATCCGTTCCCGAAGAATTGCTGATGGTGCCCATGGACGCTATCCTGATCCAGCAGGTGATTTTTAATTTGTTGGAAAATGCCGCTCTTCACGCCAAAGGCGCTACCCGCATCGAACTTCGGGTTTTCCGCCGGGAGCATCAGGCGGTTTTTGAGGTAGAGGACAACGGGGAAGGCATTGAAAAAGCCATGCTCCCCCATCTTTTTGAAGGCTACGGTATGGAGATGGATTCGGACCGCTCTGACAAAAAGCGCAGCATGGGCATCGGTCTTTCGGTCTGTATGTCCATTGTCAAAGCTCACGGCGGCCAGATGGAAGCGGAAAGCTTTCCCGGCCATGGCGCTGTGTTTCGTTTTAGTTTACCCATGGAGGAGGATTCTGCCCTGTGAACCATATCAAGGAAACCATCCTGATTATCGAGGACGAGAACAACATCAGCAGCTTCATGTCCACCATTCTTACCGCCAACGGATATGATCCTCTTCTGGCCAAAACAGGGGCGGAGGCCTTTGCCCTGGCTACCTCCCACTGCCCCGATGTTATTCTGCTGGATCTGGGGCTGCCGGATATGGATGGACTGCAGCTGATCCGTTCCATCCGGGAATGGTCCCGGGTGCCCATTATTGTGGTTTCGGCCCGGACCCATGAACGGGACAAGGTGACGGCGCTGGATCTTGGCGCAGATGATTATGTTACCAAACCTTTCGGCCCCTCGGAGCTTCTGGCCCGGATCCGTACCGCGCTGCGCCATGTCCGCAGCAGGGCTGCCGATGAGCGGGTCGCTCAAACCGGCGTTTTCCGGGCCGGCGGACTGGTCATTGATTACGATAAGCGCCGGGTTTTTGTGGATGAGCAGGACGTACATCTTACTCAGAATGAATACAAGCTGGTCTCTCTTCTGGGTAAGTACGCCGGCCGGGTCCTCACCTATGACTATATTATCCGGGAGCTCTGGGGACCCAATGCCAAAGGGAACAATCAGATTCTCCGGGTCAATATGGCCAATATCCGGCGCAAAATTGAAAAAAATCCCGCCGAACCGGCCTATATTTTTACCGAGGTGGGCGTCGGCTACCGAATGATCGAAGGAGAGTGACCTTCTTTCCCGGTATCGCAAAACATTTGTGTATGGCGGTTTTATTCCCCGGGAAATCGGCAGGACTTCCCGGCTGTGCAAGTCCCCCGCCAGCCACGGCGAGGGGGCAACCCCCTGCTCCTGCCGCCTGCAGCACCTGCCTTACAGCCTGCAGACGGGCATTTGCGTACCTGAAACGCTTAAACGCCTTTGAGGTGCAGCAAAATTCCTGTTTGTTTTTCCCTTCCCCCGACGTTTGAATCTGAAATTTTCTTACAGGGTCGCTGTGAAATGAAAATGCAATAGCGATCTGCACAACGGATGAGAAGCAAGCAATGAAAACCAGCCTCACTGGAAGCAGTTCAACTTCCTGTGAGGCTGGTTTTTGTACATTCTTTTTGGCGAGTCTGTTTTGTAACAGCCCCGGCCTTGTGCTAAAGCGTATATAGAGAAATCGGCATCCTTTATGAGGCCTCTGCCTTTCATAAGGATGCCGATTTTATTGTTTTATGAGCTCTGCCTGATAAAAGTCCCGATAAGAGTGTGCGATTGTCAGGCTGTTGTGCTGCCTCTTAAGGCCCGATACCAGGTTCTTACACGGTCACTGATTATACAGGCGATGCTGGATTTCACAGAAGAAGGCAAGCTCTCCGGGTACTTCTTCCACAGAAGGAAACAAAAGCTTCCGGAAAGCACTCCCTACGCCCTGCAGCTGGTGCCGACAACTCAGTTTTGGGCAGCCTTCCGGGCGTCCCGCTCCTTCAATTCCACCCGACGGATCTTTCCACTGATGGTTTTGGGAAGTTCGTCCATATACTCCACGATCCGCGGATATTTATAGGGAGCAGTCTGATGTTTGACGTAATCCTGGAGTTCCTTGGTCAGCTCCGCGGTAGGCTGGTAGCCTTTGGTAAGGACAATGGTAGCTTTGACCACTGTTCCCCGGATCGGGTCGGGGGCGCCTGTGACCGCACATTCCAGGACCGCAGGGTGCTCCATCAGCACGCTTTCGATTTCAAAGGGTCCGATACGGTATCCCGACGCCTTGATAACATCGTCGGTTCGTCCCACATACCAGTAATATCCATCCTCATCCCGCCAAACGGTGTCGCCGGTGTGGTAGTAACCATCATGCCAGGCTTCATCCGTCAGCTGCTGGTTTTTATAGTAGCCCAGGAAAAGGCCCGCCTGGGGTCCATCAGCACGGACGCAGATTTCACCCACTTCACCCACCTGGGTCTCGCTGCCGTCGCTGTCCAGAACATGGACGTCAAACAGCGGGGAAGGCTTTCCCATGGAGCCCGGCTTGCTCTTGGAGCCTACCAGATTGGCCAGCAATACGGTGGTTTCCGTCTGACCAAACGCCTCCATCAGATCCAGTCCGGTGTACTCCTTAAAGCGGTTATATACTTCCGGGTTCAGGGCCTCGCCGGCAGTGGTCGCGTACTGCAGGCTGCTCAGGTCGTAACCCTCCATGCCTTCCTTGATAAAAAACCGGTAAATGGTGGGCGGCGCGCAGAAGGTGGTGATGCGGTACTGCTCAATTTTATGAAGCAGATCGCTGGGGTGGAACTTGGTAAAATCGTAGACAAAAACGCCCGCTCCACAAAACCACTGGCCATACAGCTTGCCCCAAACTGCCTTGCCCCATCCGGTATCCGAAACCGTGAGGTGCAGCCCGTCCGGTACCACATTGTGCCAATGGCGGGCCGTAATGATGTGGCCAATGGGATAGCTGTGGCTGTGCATCACCATTTTGGGATAGCCGGTGGTGCCGGAAGTAAAGTAGATCAGCAGGGGATCATCAGCCTTGTTGGGGATGCGGTCCAGGTGATCCGAGACTGCCTCCACCCCGGCGTCAAAATCCTCCCAGTCATCCCGGGCACCTCGTACCATCAGCTTGCGGACCGGCCAGTCGATTTCCGCAATGGCCTCATCCGCGCTGTGGGAAACATCTCCGTCCGGCGTGCATACCAGCGCCTTGACATCCGCTGATTGGATGCGGTACACAATGTCCTTTTTGGTCAGCAGATTGGTGGCGGGAATAATGACCGCGCCGATCTTGTGAAGGGCGATGATCGTAAACCAGAACTGATAATGCCGCTTGAGGATGACCATTACCTTGTCGCCCCGGCCCAGGCCCAGGCTGAGAAAATAGTTGGCGGTTTTGTTGCTGTACCGGCGGATGTCGTCAAAGGTAAAGACCCGTTCCTCCCCCTGATCGTTGCACCATACCATGGCCCGGCGGCCCGGCTCGTGGTCGGCGATATAGTCCACCACATCGTATCCGAAGTTAAAATTGTCCGGTACCACCGGGCGGAAGGTCTTAAGAACGCCCTGGGCGTCAAAGGTTTCTTCACAATATTTTTGATACAGGTTTTCCATCTTTTCCATGGGCGCGTCCCTCATTCCTCGTCGTCTTTTTTCAGCACCACTGCCAGGAAGGTGCAGTCCTTGCCTCCGGTGGCGATCATCCCGTGGCCGTGGGCGGAATCGTAATACACACTGTCCCCCGCTTCCAAAACTTCGGTATGGCCTTCAAAAACCACCTTGAGGGAGCCGCTGAGAATATAGTCAAACTCCTGCCCGGTGTGGCGGGACAGAGCGATGGGGCGATCCTGCTCCTCCTGGGAATACGGTGCTGTCACCAAAAAGGGCTCGCACTCCTTGCCCTTGAACAGATATGCCAGATGCTCATAGGTAAAACCCTTGCGGCGGTTGATGGGAAGCCCCTTTCCCTTTCGGACAATGGTATAAAAGGAAAGCTTGGGCGCTTCTCCGGTAATCAGTTCCACCATATCCACACCCAGCACCTCTGCGCATTTCAGCAGGAAGGAAAAGGAAAAATCGGCGCTTCCCTCCTCCAAAACCAGGTATTCCTCCTCGGTCATCTTGCAGGCCCGGGCCATATCCTCGGCGGTAATATCCAGAATCTCCCGAAGGGTACGGATCCTCTCGGCCACTTCCATCAGTCTTACTTCCATCGTTCTGCCTCCTGTCCTATCTGCCGCTGCCGCGGCGCCAAAAACAAAAGCCCGCCCCAGTAAATTGGGACGGGCATAAACTGCTCGCGGTACCACCCATATTGCGCCCGCCTTGGCGGAGCGCCGCTCTGTAAGGGTCTGACAACCCCCGGGCCGGTAACGCAGCCGACGCGTGGCTCCCTACCGGACCATTACAGCCTTTGGGGAACCCAACTCCAAGGTGATGAGGCGACCCTTCGTTTATATGCTTTCACCAACCGCATACTCTCTGGAAACGAATTGCGGGACGCCGTGTCCTCTTCAACGTTTTTGTGGGCGTGTTTTGTTGTTGCAACCATATTAAACCAAAAAATTTTCTTTGTCAAGCCTTTTCCAGCAGCAGTTTTTCCAATTCCTCCACGGTGTCCACCACTGCATCTGCTCCGGTATCCAGCAGGAAGCTGCGGCTTTTCATCCCCCAGGAGACCGCAATGGCAGGCATCCCCGCGTTGCGGCCGGTCTCCACATCCACCTCCGAATCGCCTACATAAGCGATGGGTTCCACATCCGGCCCCAGCTGCTCCAGCACATACCGCACACCGCAGGGATCGGGTTTTGTGGGCCACCCCGGGTTTTGCCCATACCAGGCATCCACCAGCCCATTGAGGGTGCTGAGGTAAACAGCCTCTGTCTGGGCATGGGGTTTATTGGAGACCACCGCCGTCAAAATTCCGGCTGCCCGCAGGTTCCGAAGCATTTGGGGGATCCCCGGAAACATCCGGCACCCGCCGCTGCAAATATCTCCATAGATGGTGTTATAGTCCGCCAGCACCTTTTGATGGTACAGCGCATCCTTTTCCTCGCCGATGGCCCGGGTCATCAGTACGTTTACGCCCCTCCCCACGAACTCCCGGTATTCATCCACATCATGCTGGGGCAGGCCGGAAATCTCCAGTGCCGTGTTGCAGCACAGGGCAATATCCGCCAGGGAGTCAATGAGGGTGCCATCCAGGTCAAATATTACTGCCTTGCTCAAAATGCGACCACCTTTGCTGTATGGTTTTTCCACCGGGACCTGGTTCCGGTTCCGGGGAAGCCCCCACGGGGGGCGCTGGGTCCATTATAGCACAAAACTCTTGACAGTCAACGAATTGCGCGATATACTAAAGCCACATCAGGGGGGTCCGTATGTGCGGGCTGAGATATGGGACGGTATCCCATGACCCTTATACCTGATCTGGATCATGCCAGCGTAGGAAGTGATAGCGGATGCCTGAACGGCGCTTTGTGGAGCTTCCACCAAGCGCCGTTTTTTCTTCTCTCCATTCCCCACGGCAGGATACAGGCGGACAATTTTGAGGAGGTTCCCTGTTATGAGAAAAAGCAAAACCCAAATCCTTGTAGAATGCGCTCTGATGATCGCATTGGCTACCGTTCTGGGCTATATCCCCATTTTTGAGATGCCCCAGGGCGGCTCCATCACCCTTTGCAGCATGATGCCCATCATTCTTGCCTCTTACCGCCATGGCGCCAAGTGGGGGATTTTCACCGGCTTCGTTCATGGCCTGATCCAGATGTTCCTGGGCTTCAAAAATGTTCTCTACTGCACCACCCTGCTCACCATGGCGGGCTGTGTGCTGCTGGATTACCTCATCGCATTCACCGCTCTGGGCGCAGCCTGCATCTTCGCCAAGCCCTTCCACAACAAGACGTTGGGCGTGATCGTCAGCACTGCCGTGGTGGGCCTCATCCGCTACCTCTGCAGCTTTCTGTCCGGTGTCCTTATCTGGGGCGGCTATGCGCCGGAGGATATGCCTGTCTGGCTCTACTCTCTCACCTATAACGGCAGCTACATGATTCCTGAGATTATCATCACCTGCATTGCTACCGCCGTAGTGGTGGGCATCATGAAGTCCTCTGGCAGAAAGGCGTTTGCAGCCTGATGGCTGTATCATTTGTAATTCGGTGGGAGCCGTGCTGAATCGGCTTCTGATAACGTATAAGCCGGCACCCATAGGGGAAGCGTGAACCGCTTTCCATACGGGTGCCGGCTTTATTTTTTTCAGGGATTGTTTTGGCATGAGCCGCTGCCGGGCTTTTATTTTTCAGCAGTCCCATGCAGCAGCGAAACACCGTTTAGATGCTGCCGGCAGTATCAATTCACCTTGCGGCTGCCTGTAAAATAAAAGAGTGCCACAGTCCCTACGCCGGTGTGGGAACCGATGGTAGGTCCGATATAGTTTATCATGAACCGCTGGATGCCTGTCCTCTCCTGAATCATCTCCTGAAGCTGCCGGGCATCCTCAGGACAATCGCTGTGGCTGATAAAAACAATATCATTGTCATAGCCCTGGATGTCCCGGGCCAGTTTCTCCGCCATCTGCTGGAGAGCGGCCTTTTTCCCGCGCACTTTGCCGTAAGGAATCAATTTTCCTTCGTCGTTGACGTAAATCAGCGGTTTGATGCCCAGGGCAGTCCCCATAATGGCGGCGGCTTTGCTTACGCGTCCTCCCCGCTGAAGATGGAACAGGTCATCAGCCACCACATTATGGAACAGACAAAGCTTGTGCTCTTCCACCCACTGGGCCACTTCCTCCAGGGACCGGCCCGCTTTTTTCATTTCCACTGCTTTATAGAGGAGCAGCCCCTCTCCCATGGAGGCGCACAGGCTGTCGATCACCACAATTTTGGCGTCGGGGTATTCCTCCGCCAGTTCCTCCCGTGCCATGCGGACGCTGTTGTAGGTGCCGCTGAGTCCGGAAGAAAAGGCGATATGCAGCACGTCCATTCCCTGTTTCAGATACTGCTCCAGCTTCTCCCTGGCCTTTTGAGGATTTACCTGCTGGGTAACGGGCATGGCCCCTCCGCGGATTTGGTCATAAAACTCTTTGTTGTCCAGGTCCTTGTCAAAGTCATCATAAATTATATCGCCAATGCTATAATCAACATGCATGACACCTATGTTATTTTCCGTAAAATAGCTGTAAGGGAGGTCGGTGGTGTTGTCACTGGTGATTACATACGGTCTTTGGCTCATGAACATTCCTCCTTTTGTCTCTGGATATTTACCCCTCCTTGAGATTATACACAGAATCACTTCAAATTACAATTACCCTGCCAATGTCTGACTGTTCTGCAAAAAGAGACCTTCGCAAATCTCTTTGAATACTTCTGCCGGGACCTCACCTCCGGATCCTCCCCCTTCCTGGAAAACGGCAATGGAATACTGAGGGGACTCAAGGGGATAGATTCCCACGAACCAGCCGTGCACGATTTCCTGGCCTTCGTCATCATAGGTTCCGGTTTGGGCGGAAGCGGTCTTTCCTCCCGCCGTAAGGTATTGAGGGGCAGCAGCCTCGCCGCTGCCGTCGGCAATCACCTCTCCCAGCATCTGCCTGAGGCTGCGGGCGGTTCTCTCCGACATCACCCGCCGGGTGGGGGACTGCTCATCTGGGGTCAGGTGCGCCCCGTCCGTGGTGACGCCCCGGCAAAGCGTAGGCACAACGGACATTCCGCCATTGGCAATGACAGCATACATCTGAGCCAGCTGCACCGGCGTTGCCGTAAGCTTTCCCTGCCCAAAGGAAAGGTTGGCCAGTTCCCCGCTATCAATGCGGGAAACAGGCGGAAGGCTTCCCGCGTCCGAGGTAATGCCCTCCGCCAAACGCGCCGCCGATCCAAACCCCAAGGCATACGCCATTTCATACAGTCTGCGGGCGCCTACCTGCTGGCCCAGATTGACAAAGTAAGGATTACAGGAGTGACAGGTGGCTCCTGTCATATCCAGCAAACCATGCCCCATCCGGTTATGGCAATGGTACCTTACATCCTCCAGCTGATAAAAACCACCGCAAAAATATTCATAGTCCATGGTCAATCCCTGTTCCAGGGCGGCTGCCGCCACACACATCTTAAAGGTAGAACCCACATTATATGCCGCAGTAGCCCGGTTAAAAAGGGGGCTGTCCGGATCATCCAAGGCTTCTGCCACATTGGTCACATCATAATCCGGACAGCTTGCCATGGCCAGAATCTCCCCGGTAGCCGCTTCCATTACCACCACAGCGCCTTTTCCCAGTTTTTGTGCGGCCCTTTCCACCATTTTTTGAATATCCCGATCCAGCGTCAGCACCACACCCCCTTTAACCGGGGAACGGCTGTCTTCAATTTCATATACTTCTCCCCCCAATACGCCGCCTCTGGCATCCACCAGGTATTTGGTTTTTATCTCTCCTCCCCAGGAACGGAGGAACTGGTCATATCCCTTTTCAACACCTGTCACTCCCTGGCCCTGGGTATCCAGATAACCAATCACATGAGGCGCCGTCTGATCCGGACTATACCGGATGGGAATGGAAAAAGCCTCCACACCCGGGGCGCTCCCGGGAGGAGCATCGGTTGTAAGCAGAACCGGCTTTCCCGACTCCAGCAATCCCAAATCCTGGAGAAATTCCGCCTCCGGCAGCAGGGCTTTCAGGGAGGCCAGGGTTTCCGGCCCTGGGACCACCGACAGTACCGTACGGCTGCTGTTACAGACCATGGGCTTCAGATCCCTGTCATAGATGATCCCCCGTTCTTCCCCCACTTCCAAAGTGTAGATGCTTTGTCCTGCCGCCGCAGCTTTCAATTCGCCTCCGCCTCCCAGCACCGCCAGCCGCAGGATCATGGAGGTCGCCATTGCCAGGATCATCACATAAGCGCATACCACCCGTTTTTCCATTTTTCTTTCCTCCTTACCGCAGCAGAGGCATCAAGGCGGGACCGTCCCGCTTTATTAAGTTTGCTGCCTCTCATAGCATTGACAAAGAGGAGGGAAGAAAAACACTCATATAATAAGGGGATGCCGGAAATAAAATAATTTTTTATGGCCACATGCCCGCCGCTCTTTTGTTCAGCTCACTGATGGTGGAGGGAGAGGCCTTGCTGCCCCATAGGACCTCGGTAAGGTCTCCCACACGCCGGACAGACACTCCGGCCAGGTACATCTCAATGAAGGCCTCTTCCACGCTGCTCCTCCAGCGCCGGTACCCCTCAATGATGGCGGTCTCAAAAGAAGACTGGCCGCCTTGAGGGCGGCATTCCCGGAGGTGGTAAGGTTGGGGTTGTAGGGGCCGCTGCGGTAGTCTTGGTGCTGCTCATTACACCCATACCGAGCGGACTGGGTCAGCTTCTCTGCTCCAGTCTCCATCAGTTTATTGAGAGTTTTCTCTACACTGCCGCGCACCCACTCCTTGAGCTGTTCCTTGATCACTTTCTCGTTTCGCTGTACAATCTTCTTGGACATAGTTTGCCGTCTTCTTTCGAATGTTTGTATCGCAACTTCATTCTGCCAGAGATCTGCAAACTGTGTCTCTTTTTGTTTTGGCGAAATTTATTTCACCTGACTGATGGTCAAACTTTTCCCCTCGTATTGTTGAAATTTTTCATCAGTTTAGACAGTCTTAGTACCCTTATAAATGTCAAAAAATCCTTTGATGTAAACTTGTCGGTGGACATCAGATCCTCCTTTCTTTATCCTTTGTAAAGTATGCGTTCTTGTTATAGCATACTTTTACTTTTCTCATATGTTATCCTTTTGCTGAAAAATCACTGCTGCTATAGCCTCTAAACCAGAGTAGTACAAAGTTGAATCTGTACGAGGCGGCTCATTCAATTCTCTATGATCTTTCCAAGGTATCAAAGAGTTTTCTGTAATATGTCCGATATTCCCGGTAATACGAGCAATTATTTCAATTTTTTAATATATTTTTATGTCCTACAGTTCTGCATGCACAATGAAATATTCTATAAAGATATATTAGGAAAATCCATGCTTTTCAAGTATAGAGCTGCGTTATAAACAGGAAAACAAAGGGGCATGAAAAAAATTGGCGCCCGGCATTATTTTGAAGCATAGATGGACGAAAGGGCCTTGCCAAAGGAACAGAACCTCTTTATTTGATGCAGTCTGTTCTGAGACAGCACCTGCCCGGTTGGCAGAAAAGACAGGTGCTCAGCTGCTTGTCAGAGCTACGGAAGATATTTCCCGGGGATGAAGGCGTGTTGCTGGACTGTGTTATACCCGAAAAGATTTCCCCGGCAATGGAACTGAAAAATGATGCTGTGGTCTTGTTTGTTCATGAAGGATTCTTTTATCAGCTTGAAAACATGCTGAGAAATGAATAAAATAGACTGTACAAAGAACTGAAATCATCTGCTGACAGGTAGAGCTGATATGATGATTGGCAGGAGGCGGTATAAATGAAAGATGAAATCTTATACCGCCGCTATCTGGATGGGGATGAATCGGGGCTGAAAGAATTGATTGGGCAGTACGGCAACTCTGGCCCTATATATCAACGGTTATGTCCATGATGTTCATGAGGCGGAAGACCTGATGATCGAGGTGTTCGCTTACCTGTACAAATCCGCCCGCAATATGGCGCTGCGGCACAAGGGCCGGAAGCATCCCTGTTTCAGCTTTGAGGACATGGACAAGGAACCGGAAAGCGAGACTTTGATCGAAGAAGTGATCAAAACGAAGGAACGCAATCGTCTGCTGCATTTGTGTATGGAACAGCTGAATGACGAATACCGGGAAGCCCTTTATCTGGTTTACTTTGAGGAAATGAGTTATTCCCAGGCTGGTCAGATTATGGGCAAAAGCATCAAGCAAATCACCAATATGGTTTATCGTGGAAAGCAGAGCCTGCGGGGTCTGTTGGAAAGGGAAGGCATTACAAATGCGGAGTAATGAGGAACGTTTCCGTGCGGTGAAAAATCGTGCTGCACAGATAGAACAGAAAAAAAGATGGCGGCAGGCACAGGCGTTGTCTGTTTTATCCGTGGCATCCTGCCTGGCAATGATCGTGGTGATCTCCCATGTGCTGCCTTCCGCAGTGACCGGGTTCGTCCCAACGGATGATGTCGGGCTGGAAGCGGCAGGGAGCATTTTCAGCGGCGTTGCCACAGGCTATGTCATCGTTGGCCTGCTGTCCTTTGTTCTGGGTACCTGTACAACGCTTCTGTGCATCCATCTTCGCCGTTGGAGCCAGACAGCCAAAGAGGAGAACCGAGGTGAAAATCATGACTCCGGAGCTCATAGATAATCTTTTGCAGGTGCTGGCAATGCTGGCGGGAGGCTGTGCCGCCGGTGCATGGTATTATTACAGCCGGAAACAGGCGTATTTTATTCTCGCCTGCTTTTACAGCAGCTTTATGATGGCATCCCTTTATTGGATGCTCTATACCCTGCTTATTACCGATTCGCCCCCGATGTTTTATGTCTCTGAGATGGCATGGATTGCCTGTTACCTTTTTCTGTATCTGCTGCAGTACACCCTTTCAGACCCGGGAGAACAAGCTTTTCGGTGCCGTGCTTCATGGCTGGCCCTGGCGTTTGGTATTCCCCTGATGATCTATTTCATCTCCATCGGTGAACTTTTCTATAACCTTATTGTGTACAGTTTGCTGATTGCCATTGTCTGGAAGGCCATCCGGGGAATCGCTTACTGGAAAGACAAAAAAGGACAACCGGGAAATAAATTGCTCTTTCATGGGGCGGTACTCCTCTTTGTGGTACTGGAAAACTGTCTTTGGCTTTCCAGCTACCCCTGGGTGAGCGATACCTGGAGCAACCCGTATTTCTGGATCGATATGACACTGTCGGCCGAGCTTCTCTTCTTATTGCCCGGAGTGAAAAAGGCGGTGGACCTGTGATTTATATTGAGAATGTTTTTTGTCTGCATTGCCGCGCCCCTGCTGCTGACGGCTTTGTGCCTGGGAAGAGGGTACCTGCGCTTTTTCCTCTTTTCCTTTGGCGGAATGGGCTCCTGCATGCTGTCCGACTATGTGAACACCTTTTTGGTCGCTTGCTACGATGCCAGTGCCTTCAACGCCACAGCCGAGATCGCTCCGGTAGTAGAGGAAGTCATGAAGCTTCTGCCGCTGCTGTTTTATCTGGCCATATTTGAGCCGAAACCCCGGGAGATCAAGTCTGCGGTTCTGACCATTGCGGCGGGTTTTGCCACCTTTGAAAATATCTGTTACCTCATCGAGCATGGGGTGGAAAATCTGGAGTTCCTTCTTGTCCGGGGGTTTGGCACCGGCGCTATGCATATCGTCTGCGGCGCTATTATCGGTTATGGCCTTGCCTATGTCTGGCAGCGGGGATGGCTGAGGGCAGCGGGAACCATGGGACTGCTGGGCACTTCCATCATTTTTCATGCCATTTATAATCTGCTGATCGCTTATGAAGGGCAGGTACAGTATATCGCCTATGCTCTGCCGGTAGCCAGCATTCTGTTGTGTACCGTTGGAAACAAAGTGGTGAAACACATTTTTCTCAAACCAAAATCCACAGAACAATGATCCTGCAAAAATTGCGGCTGAACAGACTGTCTGTTTGGCCGCAATTTTTTTAAAAAAATTTATTTTCCGGGTGAGAGTTTTTGGAATTTTTTGTACCTAAATATATGGAAATATATCACCCCATGGAAGGAAGGAGGTTTTAGGCGTGTATGACGCCCAAACGCGCATCACACTGGTCAAGCAGCGGGCAAGACAACTGCGCATGAAACAGGAAAAACAGATCATCTGGGGTCTTTCGGAAGCGTGTCTGGTCTGTTTCGGGCTGCTGGTGGAAGCGCTGAACACAAAAAATGTCCATTTTCCCGCTGAAATATCCGGTATGTACGGCGCAGTCCTGCTTCATGAAGATGTGGGAGGATATATCATGGTGGGGCTTCTCGCCTTCATAGCGGCGGTGATCATCACCATTCTCTGCGTCCGTTTTCAGGAAAAACGGCGGAAAAACACCGGCTCCGGAAAGGAGGACGAGCCGTTATGAAAGAACAAACCCTGAAAATCACCATTACCGGAACGCAGTACAGTGAGTGGCAGGGCTTTGTCTGATCTCCCCCATCGGAGAACCCCAGGCCTTTTTCAAGCCTCATGGAGCTGCTTGAAATCATGAAAGACAGTGTGGATACCCCCTGTAATCTTTGGAAGGAGAAAAAGAAATGAGAAAAAGGATCATCAGCCTGCTCATTGCAGCCTGCATGGTGCTGACGATGGTTCCCGTCACGGCCTCGGCTCAGGAAGGAACAGAAAGCATCGTCATCGGCCAAAGCGCCGGCACACCAGAAAAAGAGGAACTTCCCGTGGGCGCTTCCGCCCCGCTGGAATGTGTTTGCGACACCCGCTGCACCGAGGGGGCCATCAATTCCCAGTGCCCCGTCTGCTCGGCGGAAGGGGTCGTGCTGGAAGAGGTATGCCTGGGGGAACCGGCGCCCAGCACCCGCTGGACCTATGATCCTCAGGCGCATACCCTCACCTCGGATGACCATATCACCCTTTACAATGTCACAGACGATGGCAGCGGAAACCTGACCATTAACGGGAACAGGGAGATTTCTCTTTCAACCCTGGATCTGACCGGCGGTATTTCCGATAGAGAGGGAAACAGATATGTTTTGACGGCGATTGGATACAGGGCGTTCCAGTCAAGTAAGCTCACCTCGGTCGTTTTTCCCGACACGCTGACCAACATCGGAGGAGAGGCTTTTCAATCCTCATCGCTGAACAGCGTTAATTTCCCCAAAAGCCTGAGAGCAATAGAAATGAATGCCTTTGGAAGCTGTGGCCTCCTCACCAGCGTCACAATTCCCAGTGGCGTTTCTTTGGACAGCTATATTTTTACTTTCTGTAGAAATCTTTCTACAGTTACAGTGGAGGAAGGCGTCACAAGCATACCGGACGGTATGTTCAGTAATTGCGGAGCACTGAAACCATCAACTGGCCGGAAAACAATACCGTCACCGAAATCGGAACGAGAGCCTTTGAGAGAACCGCTCTGACAGAACTGGCACTGCCGGAAGGGGTCGAAGTTGTTGGTGAATACGCCTTTTTCGCCTGCAACAATCTGACCAGCATCACCATGCCTTCGACACTTAAAACCATTGGAGAGGGTGGCTTTGATAGCTGCAGCTTCAACAGCGTCACGCTGCCTGCCGGCCTGAAAACATTGGGAGACGGTGTTTTCAACAATATCAACATGATCGCTGTTCACTTCCTGGGTTCTCAACCCCCGGCGCTGGGTACGGACCCCTTCTTCAACTGCCATGAGCTGAAGCATATCTATGTGCCGGTGGGGGCTGTGGAAGCCTACCAGAAGGCGTTTGGCAGCCATGCTGATCTCGTTAAGGAATGGAAATGCACCTGCTCCACCCGCTGCAAGGAGGGGAGCGTGGATTACAGCTGTCCGGTCTGCGCCGGGGAAACCGCCGATTGGGACGATATCTGTCTGGGCGATGTGGTACCGGACGGAAACGCCGTCTGGACCTTTGATCCCGAGACCAAGAAGCTCACCAACCGGGACGGCGTCAGCCTTAATGCGTACATTGAGTCCGGCACCGGGACCAACATCATAATTGCTAAAAACCAGGATTTTTCCGGCGATTTGGATCTGACCGGCGGTGTCAATGGAAAATACCGGATCACAGAGATCGCTCACAACGCTTTCAATAACAACCAAAAAATTACTTCCATCATTATTCCGGAGGGCGTCACTGTTATTAATAACTCCTTTTACAACTGCACCAAACTTACTTCTGTCACGCTGCCCAAAACCATTGTGGATATGTCATGGGGTGACTTCTCTGATTGTACCAGTCTCAAGACGGTGGTTTGCCTGGCGGAAAACCCGCCGACAATTAAATATTTCTTTCCGCAAAACACCACGGTTTATGTTCCGTTGGAATCATTGGAGCGATACCGGACCGCTGATGTGTGGCAAAAATTTGCCGACCGCATCCAGCCCATTGACGGCACCTGCACCATCTCGGTCACTCCCACCCAAATGGATTTCGGCACCGTCATCAAAGGCCAGCCTGTACCGGCACAGCAGGCCACTGTCCGGAACACCGGCGACTATGAGGTAACGGTCAGCCTGCCCTATTGTGAAAACTATGTGATTGAGGCTGTCAGCGGCTTTTCCGACGGTAAAGCGACCCTTGCCCGTGGCGCGGAGGCTGTCTTCAGCGTCCAGCCCGCTTCTGATCTTGCCGCCGGCTGCTATGACGCAAACATCAACGTCCATGGCAGTTACTACAGCAGCGGTGTGGTGAAAGCCATCTATTCTGTGGACAGCAACTGGGTGGTCACTTCTCCAGTCACCTACGACAGAAACACCGGCAGCGTATCCTTCCAGGTTTCCAGCGCCGATGGATATGTCCCCGCCGGCCTTGTACATAACGGTACATCCCTGAGCAATTCCCTTTACTCCGTCAAACAGGATGGCAATACCGCAACCATCACACTGTCCGGTCAGTGGCTCAATGGCCTTACCCAGGGGCAGGATGCTGTGGTCACTGTCAAAATGAACGGAGGCAACAGCGTCGATTGCGCCATTGTCATCCCCAAAACCTATACCATCACCGTTGGCAGCGACCCGGAGGCAGGGGGACAGGCGCTCCTCTCCACCACCGGGCAGCCGGTCTCTCAGTGGTATGTAACCCAGGGAAAATCCATCACCTTGACCGCTTCTGCCAATGAGAGATACGCCTTCCTGCACTGGCAGGATGCCACGGGTGAGCAGCTGAGCAGTGAGGCTGAATATACCTTTACCCCCAGCGGCGACACCCAGCTGACTATGGTGTTTGAAAAACTCAGTGCCCAAAAGGTTGTAGCAGGAGGCGTGACCCTTGGCAGCGAAAATAGCCCTGCTTATGCCACCACCGACGCTGCCGGAGCTGTAACCCTGCAGCCGGATTATGGGGAGGAGGACAACTGGAATCTCCGGTTTGAAAACTCCACCCTGACCATGCGGAACGCCAACATCACCGGCGTTCCCGGTGTCAATCCGCAAAGGCCCCAGGATAATGCGGCTGTATATGCCGAAGGCGACCTGACAGTGGTGCTGTTGGGCAAAAACAAGGCGACCGCCGCAGATTCATTGGAAGAAGGCGACAGTATTGGTTTCTGTCTGGTGGACGGAAACATGGTATTCCAGGGCGGAGGTTCTCTGGAAGCCACAGGCGGCCAGGCGGATCATAATTTCAGCGCCGGCATCATGAATGCCGACGGAGCGGTGTCCGTAGAAGACGTGACCCTTATTTTAAAAGGCGGTAAGTCAGAGGGTAACAGCGTCGGCATCCATGCCAATTCCGTCGCCGTCAAAAATGCCGCTGCACAGCTGTACGCCGCAGGCGGCGAAGGAAATTATGGTTCTATCGGAATTGGCTGTGAAACTTTTCTCCTTGAGAATGGAGCAATAGAAGCCACAGGAGGGGAATACGCACAGGAGATTTCCGCCGTCCAGGGGGATACCTTGGAAATTCGCGGCGGCAAGCTCCGCGTTCAGATAGGTGATAGGTCCACCCATGGAGCAGTATTGGGTCTGACCGGTAATCAGCTGAAGATCTCCGGCGGTGAAGTGGAATCTCAGATCGGCCGTGTCACCCACATTGCTTCTGCTGGTGAAGAACTGAAAGGAGCTGTTGGAGGAGTACACGCTGATGAATTTTCTATCAGCGGGGGACGGCTCTCTGTTCAAACCGGAGATTTCCGGATCGTTGGGAACTCTGAGGGAAAATTAGCACTGATGAACACCGGTATTGCGTGTGATAAACAAATTACCATCTCCGGCGGTACGCTGGAAATACAGGCCGGAAATGTTCTGGACGACACGGGGGAGGAGATCGCGGGCCTGGCCTTTGCCGCAAACGCTATGGATCAGGATGTCCCCCTTACCGTTTCCCCTGCCTCTGCGGAAAAATCCATTTCGGTGCTGATGGGTAAGAATCCGAGCACAGCGGTTCCCCTGGAAGGTTCTCCCTTTGAGGCAGAAAAATTCATTGCCCTGCCGCCTTCTGAAGTGGGCGCTTATCTTCTCAGCTATGAAGCTGGTTCTGTGCCTGTAACCGTCACCCAGTGGCCTGAGGCTTCGGACATCGTCTACGGCCAGACTTTGGCGGAATCCCGTCTCACCGGCGGCGCGGCAGAGAGCGTTAACGGCGCTGTTGCCGGTTCCTTTGCCTGGGCCGACAGCACACAAAAGCCGGACAGCATCGGAAGCAAAACCTATCAGGTCATCTTTACTCCCGACAGTTCTCAGTATCAGTCCGCGGTGGGAACCGTAACGGTACAGATCAATCCCGCCCAACCGGTTCTCAGCTGGACGGACAATACCCAGACTGTCACCTATAACGGCAGTCCGGCAGCCGTTGCCGCTCCTGTGGTGACGCTGCAAAACGGTGAAACCTATACCGGAACCTTCCGGTGGCAGTACAAAACACAGAACGGCGCTTACAGGGACGGCTTGCCTGCCGAGGCGGGAAGCTATCAGGTAAAGGCCGCCATTGATGCCCAGGGCAACTATGGCGCGGCGGAAACCCAGCAGGATCTGGCGCTGACCATCGCCCGCCGTCCGGTGTCCGTCATCGCTCAGGCAGCTTCCAAGGCCTACGGCCAGACCGATCCCGCTTTCACCTACACCACCTCGGCTGTTGCAGGCGCGGCTGACAGCGGCCTGGTCATCGGCGACAGTCTCACCGGTGTTCTCTCCCGTGAGCCGGGAGAAGGGGTGGGAAGCTATGACCTGACCCAGGGCACCCTGACAGACGAGCAGAATCCCAACTATACCATCGTCTTTGAAGGAACCGACCGGTTCACCATTCAAAAGGCTGCTATGGGCTTGACCCTCACCACAACTCCCTCCGCTCAGAAGGTGGGAAGCCCGGTGAAAATCACCATCGCCGCAAAGAATATGGAATCCAATCTGATGGAAAGCGGATGGATACAGCCGGATGGCACGGTACTGCTGACCGGTCCGGACGGGAAGAACATTCCTCTGACAAAGAACGAGGACGGCAGCTGGAGCGGAAGTTATACCATTCCAAACGACACACCCGTGGGAGGAACACTCCTTTTCAGCGCTTCCGCCGCAGATGAAAACTATACTGACGCCACAGCGACGGCCCGTGTGGCCGTCACCGACAAGGGTCTGGTAAACCTGGCCCTCACCCCTGACCGCACCGGCGTCACCTACGGCAATACCGTTACCTATACCTTTACCGCAGCTAAGGCCGATCCTTCCGATCCCGATGAACTGACCGGAACAGTGCAGTTCTATCTGGACGGCACCGATGAGGCTCACAAGGCAGGGGCGGCTCAGGAGCTTTCCGGCGAAGTGAAGCTCACCCTGGACAGAACCAGCCTCACCGCAGGCAGCCATACCGTCTATGCTGTCTACAGCGGAAATACCGGGTTCTCCGGCGCTGCTGTCAGCACCACTACTCTGGTAGTTCCCAAGGCCCTCGCCTGGAATACCGATGGCATCACCACAGACAAAGCCTATGATGGCACTGTTTCCGCTGCTGCTGTTGCCGGTATGCTGAACATCACCGGCGTACTGGATGGGGATGACGTGTCCTTTGCGTATACCGCACTGACAGCTCCGGACTTTGCCACCGCAGAACCTCATACACAGGATGTGACCTTGTCGGTGGCAGGCGGAGTTCTCAACGGCGCTCAGGCAGACAATTATCAGCTGCCTGCCTCCGGTCCTGTTGTGACTGCATCCATCAACAAGGTGGATCAGCAGCCTGTGGAGCCTCCCGTGGAGGATGACAACGACTACAAGCTGGAGATTGAAGAAGGCATTTCCAACGTACCTGAGGAACTGGAAAAGAATCCCGATCTGAATACCCCGGCAAAAATTGGGCGGATGCTCAAAACCCAGATCACAAATCTGGGCGTGACGGAAGGAAACCGGGCCATCTACGATGTGACCCTGATGGTCAGCGAAGATGGCGGAAAACCTGGTTCCCCGCCACAAAAGAAAACTTCCCCTCCAACGGCAAACTGACTGTCGTGCTGCCTTATCCCGAGGGAACCTCCCGCACCACCCACAACTTCAAGGTCATCCATATGTTCACCACCAGCGACTTTGGAAAGACTCCTGGCGAAACGGAGACTCCGTCTGTTTCCAAGACGACCGACGGCATCCGCTTTACCGTTACCGGACTTTCCCCCATCGCTGTAGGCTGGACCGAAATCCAGTCCGGCGGCAGCAGCAGCTACCGTGACGGCGAGGATGACTTCTGGCAGCAGGTTCTTAAGGAACTGGAAAAGGCTCAAAGCGGCGATACCGTCAAGGCCAATGCCGCGGGTTATGACCGGATGCCCCCGTCTGTGATGGAAGCACTGGATAAAGTCGACGGCGTTACCCTGCACATTACCTGGAACGGCGGCGAGGATATCATCATTCCCTCTTCCGCAGCTCTCAAAACCGAGGTCGGACGGGTGTATTATCCCCTCTCCTATCTGGCAGAGATGAATTTCTCCGTAACCACTCCCCAGATTTTCAATTCTCAGACCGGCGGTCTGGTGGAAGTTACTGCTCCTGTCCAGGAGAATGAATCTGCCCTTACTTTGGATGAGATCACTCCTCCTGATCTGGGCATGGCCATTGTGCCGGAGCTGACACAGCCCGAAGAAAACGTTTCCGGAAATGGAACTGCTTCGGCAGCAGCCTCTCAGAACAACATCCTGCTGCGGCTTGCAGCGGCGGCGCTTCTGGCAGCGGCAGGAACCGGATTGTGGCTGTATAAGCGCAGAAAAGCCGGCTGAAATCCCGGCGCAGATCACTGAAAAGCGGGCAGCCGCTTGAGAAAACAAGGTGCTGCCCCGCTTTCGCTACAACAAAAAACGGTCCAATCAGAAGTTCTGATGTAGGGACAGGTAAAAAGGTGAACCGGTCCGGCAAAAATGGACAATAGACAAAACGCCCCCTGTGTAAGAAAACAAACTTACATAGGGGGTGTTTGTATGTCCGGAAAAAAATACACATCCAGGGACTGAAGGAAGAAATTCTGGCGATGCGACATGCGGATGCAACACGGCAAAAAATAGCAAACCCAGTTTTGAATGTCACCATCAGCCGACCCAAAACAGAAAACTCAGTCCGGAAGATTTCAATTTCCCAGTCGGCGGTGGAACTGCCCCGGCAGGAGCATGAAAAGCACTCGGACAATCCCTGGATGTTCCCCTCACCCAAGATGGGAGAGATGTGCCATCCGGACTCCATCGCCAAACTTCATGAGAAGATCCTGAGGGACACAGGCTTGGAGCATATCCGATTTCATGACCTCCGGCACACCTTCGCCACCCTGGCCCTTCAAAACGGCGTAGACATCAAGACGGTCTCTGCCATGCTGGGGCACTACGACGCAGGATTCACTCTGCGCACCTACACTCACACCACCCGCCAGAAACAGGACGAGGCAGCGCAGACCATGGGCAACCTCATGGCACGGGTACGATAACAGCCTCATAGTAAAGCAAACAGCGCACCGGACGGGAAGCCGAACTTCCCCGCCGGTGCGCTGCGTTTTTTGCGCGGTGTGGGTCACGGTATGTTTCCCTTTCCCCTCATTCCTTCCGCAAACGATCCACCACGGAACCGTGCTGGGCGGTCCGGTAACTTAAAACCAGGATGAGGATGCCCAGCGCCCCCAACAGAAGCAACACTACGGCAATGGAGCAGATAATGAAATAGCGGGAGATCACATAAGTTGCCGTTATGGATGCTGCACTCCTTGGTAAAGCAAATTGTCCGCCCCGTTCCGCAGTTTGCTACAAGGGCTCCTTGGTCTCTGGGTCCAGGCCGAAGATTTGCCAGAACTCCGTATTCTCGGCGTCTCCCAGGAAGTAGCTGCTCCAGGAGCCAAAGGCCACGGTATCGCAGCCGTCGGTGCCCTTGAAAAAGGTGAACCGCTCTCCGCTTTTGGAAGTCAATGTCACCTTGGCGCCATAGCCGCAGCCGCCCACATAGCCGAACTCCGCGGTTTTCAGGATTTCCACCAGCAAGTTTAGGTCTGCCTCAGCAACAACTTGGCGGGGCTCGCTCAGCCAGTCCCCCTCCAGCACGGCAGCCAGTGCAGGCTCTGTGATATATCCAGGGTCAGCAAAGCGGTAGTCACAGTGCTCCACCGCCAGATCCACCACCGTTCAGGGGACGCCGGGGACCTCGCTGTAAGAGATGGTCTTCTCTTCCGTGTGCAGCGAGGCGGAGAAGCCGAAGCCCTGGGTAATGGGCTGCAGCGCCTCGCCCTCAATTGCTGCAAGCTGCTCCTCCGTCAGTGGAATACACTCAGCCAGCTCCCCGTACTTCGCCGAGATCCGGTAGGCGTAGAGGCAAGGCCCCGGCGTTCCGGTCTGCGCGCCGGGGTCCTCCGGGCTGTTCAGCGTCTCCACCCGCAGGTCATAGAGGCTCTGCGCCAGATCCAGGGGCATGTCCTGATAAATCTCCGCCGTCTCCGAGGAGGTCACCAGGCGGTATTGGATCACCGTGTCGTTGACCTTTGCCAGACTCCAGCCGTTGTGGTAGACGCAGATAGAGCCGTCCGTGGAGAGCACCAGTGTGTAAAGCACCGCGCTGCCGCCTGCCCGCAGGCGGTGGGTCTCCTCCGACAGAGTTCCTTCCAGATTGCCGGTGCCCACCACGCTGTCCAGCCTGGTGTACCCGGTCCCGGGCAGCAACAGCGCCCGGTGGGACACGGTGCTGTTTTCTTCACACTAGATGTCCAGTTTGCCGGAATACCCGCCGCCGGTCAGTTGCGCCGCCTCAGTACGGAGGGTGAACGTGTGCCGGTAGGGCATTGCTTCCCAGTGGTCCTCCGAAAATCCGCTGATCAGCACCGGCTTTCCGGAAACCAGCCGCCCATCCTGATAGACCTCCTCGTACACAGCGTAGGAGCGGACCGGTTCTTTTATGGTCAGCGTTATCTCCATGCCGTTTTCCGTGGCTTTCGTCTGAACCGTGCTTTTATTGTCGGCGTTGGTCCCGCACACCACCGCGAAAACCACCACCACCGCCGCGGAAAGGATCACCAGCCAGAGTTTCGGCTCCTTCCACCGCAGCACGTTCTTCACCCGGTCCCGGGTGTCTCCCTCGCCGAAGGCCAGCGGCGCCCCGGCGATGATCTTCCGCCCGGTGGCCAGGCGCAGGAGCGATGCGGAGTAGTCTGCCCGGACGGCCTCCCCCAGCTTCTTCATCACCGCCTCGTCGCAGCTCATCTCCATGTCCCTGCCCAGCAGTACAAACATGAGCCACACCAGCGGGTTGAACCAGTGGACACAAAGGGCCAAAAACGCCAACAGCTTCACCACATGATCCAGCCGCCGGATGTGGTGGCGCTCATGGAGCAGAATGTAGCTCCGCTCCCCCTCCGGCAGGGCGGAGGGCAGGTAAATCTTCGGCCGGACCAGGCCCAGCACGAAAGGCGTACTGATGTGGTCCGCCAGATAGACTCCCTTCTCCAGAGGCACCGCCCCCACCAGCCGCCGACGCAGTCGGAGCAAAGACACCACGCCGTAAATCACCATGGCAGCCGTACCTGTCAGCCAAAGGATGGTGGCAATGGCCATGGGAGCCTCCAGGGGATCGGCCACAGTCTGCTCCTCCCCCTGAGGCAGAGCCTCCGTGATAGCCTCGCCCACCCCGGGCACCGGCAGTGTCACCGACGGCTCCGGATTATGGACCACGTCCCGGGGCACATAGGCCGCCGCGCTGGTGCGGGCCGTCACCTCCGTCACCGGCGTGTCCAGAAGGCCCATCAGGGAGATGTCCGCCGTCAGCGACACCGGACACAGCAGCCGGAACAGCACCACCAGCCACAGGGCATAGGAGCAGATCCGGGGCGCCCGCCTCAGTGCCAGCCGGGCCAGCAGGACGAAAGCGATCACGATGCTGGCGGTCAGGGTCATGTTCAGGACGATGGGCAGCAGCTCATAAGCGAGGAAATCTCCCATGGCTTAACCCTCCCTGCTTTTCCGGATCAGCTGTTCCAGCTGACCGATCTCCTCCTCCGACAGTTTTTTCCGGCTGGTGAAGGCGGCGACAAACGCCGGCAGGGACCCATCAAAGGTCTCCTCCACGAACCGCTCACTCTGCATGGCGTGGAATTCCTCTTTGGAAATTGCGGCGGTGACGGTGCCGCCGTCGTTGCGGAACAGTCCCCGGTCACAGAGCTTTTTCAGCACCGTGTAGGTGGTGGACTTCTTCCACTTCAGTTCCTCCTGGCACAGCTTCACCAGTTCTCCGGAGGTCAGGGGCGCATGGGCCCAGATCAGGTCCGCGAAGCGGCTCTCGATGACGCCCAGTTTTGTTTCTTCCATAGGGCCCTCCTATCGGTCTATATGAGATAGACCTTCCGTTTGATTGAAGTCTACCACATATAGACCGACTTTGTCAAGCGTACGCTCCGGATGCCCCGCCTTTGGCATACCCCCCCTCTCCGCAGGATTCTTCGAATTTCCAGCAAATTGAGGTCACATGGTGCACTGCATCCCCTTCAAAAAATACGCCACGAAAATCGGCAGTCAAGAAGGGCAGCGGCCAGGAGACGGCGCAAATTGTCTGTTGACTCCGCTCTTTCATCTTGGCCATTCTCTGCAAATTGGAGTATCGTGTGTCGCTGATAGGTCCGCAGACGCCACTTACACCAGTAATTGAGCACGGCAGGCGGTGATACGCGCGCCACAAGCAGAAGTAGGGGCGAAGCAGCCCAGGTCATTGGGGAACCAGAGAGCGCAGGGAAGCAACATAGTACATCGGACAGTAATTCCTCTGCCGGCGCGTTTCCTTCTCTGCGCGCTTAACTATGTGGCGTTCGTGAAACAGGGGCGCAGAGAAGTTTGCTTTGCCTCAACGGTCGAATTGGGAAATCTGCAGCTTCTGCCGGCACACGGATTACGATGAAGGGTTTCAATTAGCCGCCCATAATGGGCAGAATACGCTGTCAGGCCCTCCGGCTAAACCGGGGGCCTGGTTTGGTACGACGATTTTCCGGAGTTCAGACCGCGCTGGTCCGATAGACACGCCGCAGCATTCCCACGGACTGCTGTCGCACCTTGCATCGGCGCCGGCCACTGCGAAGCCAGGAAACGACAGAACATTCTGGCGGAAAGGTTCTGCCGTGCTGTATGCCAGATGCCCTAAGGAAATGTACGCCATGGAATGTGCTCTATCCGCAGTACAGGCGGGACCGGCCGGTACTTTTGTCCCGTAAACTTTTTAGTCGTTAACCAGTTCCGATTTGAAAACCCTCTGCAAGACAGCCTGCGTGGGGTTTTGTTGAGTTTTTCGTCTATTTAGTGGCTTCGTACAGGCTTCTGATAAACGAGACGCCATCTCCCTGGATAATATGCGAGATGGTCGCACTGCCAACCACGATGCCGTCCGCCCCCATTGCAATCGTCTCTTTTACCTGGCTGGCATCGGAAATGCCAAACCCCGCTACCACAGGTACCATAATCCCCGCATTTTTAAGGAGCGCCACATTTTTCCCAACCTGATCCGAAACGGTGGACCGGGGGCCAGTGCCGCCGTCTACCGCTTGCTGAAAAATATACCCTTTGGCATTCTTCTTAAAATCTTCCATGACAGCATCTGTAAGGTGAAACGGAGAAAAGCGGAGATTATAGATATCATATTGCCCCAAAGCCTGGTCCAGAAGAGGAATCTTCTCCAGGGGAATATTGGGAGTCAGGACTCCATCGATCCCGATGGCGCCGCAGATTTTTGCGAAATTCTGAATACCTGCGGCCTGAATAATTTCGTAATAGGTCATGATCTGGAGGATATTATCGGGAAACTGTTTCCGTAGCTTACCAATGGCTGCAAAGATCTCGTCCAGGCTTTTGTTTTTCAAAGCCCGCTGCATGGAATCTTTAACTGTCTTTCCGTCCAATACTGGATCATGATAGGGCAAGCCAATCTCCAGAACAGTACATCCATTGTCAAAATATCTGCCCGCCCACAGGCAATCATCATCCAAAATGGTATCTCCAATGGGAAAATAGAGCACCAATATTTTCTTGCCTTGCTCAGCCAGACGGCCAAACACTTTATCCATTCGATTCATCAATTATCCTCCCGTTCCGCAACCGTGATTCAAAAAAACTGTTACCACTGCATAGCGGCCTTTGTTTCCCGCAGCCACTTTCCGATGGCTTCATATGGCTGCCCGGCCAAGAGCCTCTTAATAAATGCTGAAGAAAAATGTACGCCATCGGTGCCAGCTACATGAACCAGCTGATATGCGTCCTCCGGCGTGTTGATGCCACTGATGCTGATGATTTTGGCGTGTATATCGTTTTTGGCCTGAACTTCCCGGATATGCTGCACAATGGGTCGAAATTTTTCGCCGCTGAGAGACTTGGTGGACCCCTGCACAGTAGGAACAAAGAGCAATTCGCCCTTGCAGACTTTTACTACATT
This sequence comes from uncultured Oscillospiraceae bacterium, assembly GCA_949285935.1. Taxonomy (GTDB): domain Bacteria; phylum Bacillota; class Clostridia; order Oscillospirales; family Ruminococcaceae; genus Angelakisella. Next base: position 8,945 of record CASEAH010000102.1, on the reverse strand, counting down.
ATCTAATTTTTTAAGCTGGTCGGGGTCCTTCATGTCAAGATTGTCGGTAAATACGGCACCGAGGAAATGGATTCCCGCCTCTTCTGCCTGCTTCCGGAAACCGATGGGATCCTCTGAGGCAACATAGCAAGGAGTATCAATGCCGTCAACCCCAACTTCATGAAAGTGTTGGAAGAGCCTGCCCGCGCCGTAACAGATGGCTTCGCCCACCTGAACAGTCCCAATAATGGGCAGTTGAGAGTACCGCCGGCGAATCTCTCTTACGTTGTCCAGGAACATTTCACGGTAAACGCCCTCTGCGGTCTCCTGTTTTACCAACCGCATCTCTGTAGGCGCAATCCCAGCGATTTTCCCGGCATCAGGGTCAAGGTAGATCAGCATCAGCTGATTTAAGCCGCAGTTTACCAAAAAATCCACCCGTTCCAGCATGTTGCCATATTCCCTTGCGCCATTGGGACACAGGGTAACGCTTAGAATGCCTTCACCTCTTCTGCTGGCTTTCGCAAGTGCGTCAATACGGTTCATCTCATTCCCTCCAGTACCAGCATTCTGTGAAATTCTTTTTGTTCCAAAGCCAGAGCAGCCGCCCTTGCCGTCAGTGGGGAAAGGCCGGTGTCAACCAGATCGGATGTGTTCACCGGGCGGATCCTGTCGCAGCCCAGGCGCAGAACCTTCCCCTGCCTCCACCAGTACGCGAGCTCAGGACAGATAGTTGTGTTGGGTTTTTCCGCATCTGCGCTTCGGGTGGAAAGGGTGTAGGAAAAATAGTCTACAATATGGTATTCTTGGGAAACCGCTTCTTCTACCGTGATCAGTCTGCACTCGTCCTCCATAAAAGCTTTGAAAGCGCCAATCGCTTCCGTTCCGTCCGAAATTGGGACAACCAGGCATTCCGGCGTTGTTGGCAAAGCTCTCTTCAGATCCTGCCCATACAGGCCCGCCAGAACACCAACCAGCGCCGGTTGGGGATAGTTGCCGTAGTTCGCGCCGGCCTGCAGCACAAAGCTGGTACTGCGGTCAGTTATGCCTGGTTCCAGATAAAAGTAGGGAAGATCCAGCAGTTCCGAGCTCATCTGATGATCTACATGGTGATTTTGATCTTTCAGCGTCTGGACGAGCTGGGCATCCTGGGAAAGTTTTGCCCCCAAAAAAATGGTCAGCTCAAAACCGAACCTCTGACAGGCGGTAGCCACTGCCTGCGCCACCTCTCGAGAATAAGTCGCGGTATAAATCTGGGTTTTCTTTTGCATCCGGGCCAACGCCAACTGTCCTGCAAGGCTGTAATACTTGCCGTATGCAGGTGCCAAGAGCAACTCCGTACCCCTTTGGAGAAACACGCTGTTGATCCGCAGTGGCGCCGGAAGGATGGCGCTTAGTATTTCCCTGAAACAGGGCTCGAAATCCTCCGCACATAACGCATTTATGATCTGCGGTCCTTTATCCGGCTGAGTAACGAAGTCATTGTCAAAGGCATCTCCACCGAAATCACCAAACCACCTTGCCAATCGAAGCTCTTTTTTAAAAAGTGCCATCGCTTCACCCCTCCTTTTATCGTTGCGGCCTTCTGGCGCCGCAGTTCTTCGAATTCATATTAGCATAAGTGCTTTTCTTCGGAAAAGTTCACTTTTTTTCATCCAAAAGCCCTGCAAAAGCTGCTGTTTTTCCTGGGAATGAAGGCTTTTTAGGAAAGAGCTACACCAGTATGCAAAATGGAAAGGCTCATGATTATTGTCGAATACTGCAGCATAAATCAGTGAAAATATCTAAACTTTTCAATCATTCCAAAAATGTTAGAATGAAATTAAAGAAGTCCTTTATCTGGAGGGGGAACTTTCTTTCGACTTTGAAACCGCGCTTCAAATTTTCAAAAGGGGTGTCATGAATGAGTAGTATTATGAATGGCTTAAATTGGTTCTTCAATCTACCCGCTGCAGTTTCTATGATGGTCGGCATTTTCCTCATCGCCCTTTTTCTTGGCAGGCTGAAAATCATGAACGCATTTAAGTGCGCATTGTATGTAGGTACAGGCGTTGTCGGCATGAACACCATGATCGGGATGTTTGCCAGTGCAGCCAGCCCCGTTCTTTCAAGGGTTATCGAGTCCTCCAATTTCAAATTTTCCATGATCGACATTGGAACTGGTTCCCTTTCAATCCTTAACTATCATTTCTCCTATTTTTCCATTTTCTTAGCAGGCACTTTGGTTATCAACCTCCTGCTGATCGCGGTGAAGTTTACCGATACGTTCAACATCGATATTTGCAACTGGGGCATGTACTCCATTCCCGCGGTTGTCGTTTACCATTTCTCCGGCGAAAACCTTCTCTTTGCTTTCCTCACCTTCTTTATTGTCGAAGCCGTTACACTCAAAATTGCAGACATCACCGCGCCCAAAATTGCTGAAACATTTGATCTAGAGGGTGTTTCGATCCCCCATGGCAGTGTCGCCATTTTTGCCCCTATCGGGTTCTTGGTCAACAGCATTGTGGAAAGAATCCCATTCCTTTCTAAAATTGACATCAGCCGGGAGGCCATTGAAAAGAGATTTTCCGGCCTCATCGACCCTTCTACCTTGGGGTTTGTAATCGGTATTATTCTTGGTATCGTCGCAAAGCTTCCCGTCGCCGACATCGCATCCTTTGCCATCACGCTGACTGCATTTATGCTTCTGTTCCCCAAGTGCATTCATTTCTTTGCAGAGGGTACCCTACCCATCGTCGACGGCATGCGGGAATTTTCTGAGAAGCGACTCAAGAGGAAACTATATATCGGCCTTGACGCCGCAATTCTCATCGGTATGCCTGACGTGATCTCTGCCGGTTTACTGCTGGTTCCCATCATTCTTGTCCTAGCCATTATCCTTCCAGGCAACAAATTTCTCCCCATGGCGGATCTTGCCATTGCGGCGCCCTTCCTGGTATCCATGTGCGTGCCCTACTGCAAAGGAAATATTTTCAGAGGGGTGCTCTCTGGCGTGATTGTCTTTACCATTGCGCTTTATGTCTGCACCATTACCGCCCCCATGTATACCGAAGTTGCCAACGCCCTTGGCGCAGGTTATGGCGAAGGCGTGATTGGCAACAGCCTCGGCATTGGTGCCAACCCGCTCTACTTACTGCTCTACAAGGTCTTTGGCCTCTTCTACTAAACTCTGATTGCGGCCTGTGCCATTGACTTTTGCGCTTTTATGTTATCTAATAAAAAATATTGGGGGGTAAAATGATGAAAAAGATTATGGTAGCATGTGGCCAGGGGACCTGCACCTCCAAAAGTATCGCCATGAAGCTGGAAAAGTATTTCCGGGAAACGAGCAGGAAGGATGTCTCCATCAACATCTGCAAGTTCGTGGAAATTCCGGCCAAGGCGGAGCTGGGGGCCATCGATGTATTGGTTACATCCAGTCCTGTCAAAAATGTACAGGGTCTGCGCAGCATTATCGGTACTCCTCTTTTGACCGGCATTAACGCAGGCAAAGTATTTCAAGAAGTAGAAAACGCTTTGAACGAGATTGTTGAATAGACCGCTGATCTCCTGCCGTATCAATTTGAGCATTGGTAAACAATTTACCAATGCTCAAATTTACCAGATCCCTGTGGCTTTGATTGGTCCAACAATCACCAAATACGGAGCAAGAAATGAAACAAATCATCAATATGAATGAAAAATCCATCGACCCTTGCCTTACATGCACCCAAAAAGAAGACGCCCTGAACGCCTTAGCTGTCAGGCTTGAGGCGCAGGGATTTGTAAACAGCCAGTTTTCCGGGGACCTGATCGCCCGCGAAAAGGAGTATCCCACCGGGTTAATGTTCCCTTATATCAACATTGCTTTGGCTCACACCTCTCCGGCAGATGTAAATACCTCTGCCATTGCCGTTGGAAAGTGTTTCCGTCCAGTGACATTTTTCAGTATGGAAGATCCGGAAAAAGCTGTTGACGTGGAGGCCGTTTTTGTTTTGGCACTGAAAAATCCTGATCTCCACCTGGACATCCTCAGCAGAATCAGTGAAATGTTTATCGACGAAAATTGGTGTAATCGCTTTAAGCGCACCGGAAACGCAGAAGAGATCTGCCAGTTGATTAAAGCATATCTGTTCCAAAACTAATAGACAGCCGCTATAATTTTCAATGATTCTCAACAAATCACGATCTAATGCAAAAGGGGGGTGAAAGGGATGATCACAATAACCAGCAGGTGTTTGGGTATTCTAGAAATATTGTCTGAAGAGAATGCTCCAATCACGGTAAAGCGCATTTCTGCCAAGATCAATGTCAGTGAACGGACAATTCGATACGACATTAACCTTTTGAAAAGCTGGCTAAATGAAAACGGAATCGCCCTTTCATCTATCCCCAAAAAGGGAATCTTCTTAAATGATAAGCCGGCGGCCCGCCTTTTGCTTCAGGAATACAGCAGAGCCGTCATCAATCAAGATCTTCACCTCACTGTGAAAGAGCGGGTAAAGATCATTTCCGAACTGCTGATTTTGAATGCTTCGGGGATCAAGAAGCGGGATATTGCAGAGCAGCTTTTTGTCTGCAGAGCCACGATCAACAAAGATCTGAAAGCCGCGGAGAGCTGGCTGAGGGAAAACGATATTCTCTTGTCCCGCGACAAAAAAAGAGGCCTGTATCTCTGCGCCTCTGAAATGCGGTTGAGGAGCGCAGTGGCCAGTTATTTGTCAGAGAATACGGACAAATACAACTTCTTTAATCGCATCATTCCCGCGCCGCCCCCAGACCGCAGAACCATGCTCATTGAAGACAGCCTGCTTCTAAAAAAAATCACCCAGATTGCAGACCCCAATATGGTGATCGACGTTTTAAATGAGATTTCCGAGAACCTGGAGATCGCCCTTTCGGCCGATGCTTTTCTCTGGGTTTTCTACTATATCCTTTTCAGCATCTTCCGCATTTTCTCTGGCTGCCGCTGCACAGTAGAAGGCTGGCAATTTCAGAGAGTCCGGAAATACGCGGGCTATGATTCAATTCAAAAATCTCTCTATCCGGTATTAAACCAGTTTTTATCTGATACAGATGCAATCGAAGAAGAAATATGCCTCATTGCACTTTACATTGTAAGTACCAGCAAGGTCAAAAACGGGATCTATCTAGAACAGGAAAATAAAATTGCAAACGATATTCTGGATATTTTCATTGAAATTGTTCAGAAAAGAATGCATGTAACCCTATCAGCGGGCAGCGAGCTCATGGATGCCCTGCAGTCACACCTGAAGTTTGCTGTGATCCGGTCCAAGTTCAATGTCCCCCAAAACAACCTGCTGCTGGATGACATCAAACACAATTTCAAAGAAATATACTCGCTCTGCACGGAGGCCGCCGGGGAAATCCAACGTCGTTTTCAGATTACGTTTGACGAAAGCGAAATTGGTTTTCTCGCTATTTATATCGAAGCCGCTGTTAAACAGGCCTGTGCGCAGCAGCTCCAGTTTTTTACCCGGGTGGCGCTGGTGTGCGGGCAGGGCACCGCGACTGTCAAACTGATACAGACCATGTTAGAAAAGGAATTTCCACGGATCAGGGTGGTAGGAAAACTGTCGGTGTCCGACATCAACCACTATGATTTTTCCAATGTAGATCTGGTGTTAACTACCGTCAGAATCCCGGTCCCATTCGTCAAACCGATTCTACAGGTCAATCCCATACTGACCAAAACGGATATAAACAGAATAGCGTCATTTTTTAACAAAGAGAAAAACTCAGTTTCCAATAACTTGGAACATCGAATTGAAGATCTGATACGAATTATTGGCAATACTTGCTCCATTCAAAACAAAGAAAAGCTGATCAAAGATATTCGGGGCTTAATTGAGGTGACCGCTCAAAGTGCGCAGAAAGCCCCCTGCTTCCCGTCATTGCTGGAAATTTTGCCTCAGAAAAATTTTTGCGCAAATATGGAAGCGCAGGACTGGGATGAAGCCGTCGTAAAATCCGCCGGCATTTTGTTGGCTAACCGTGCGATCACCCAAGGCTATGTTGACGATATGATTGCGGTAAAAAATGAATACAACAATTATTCCATCCTTGCACCGGGAATCTGTATGCCCCATGCGGCTCCCCGCCCCGAAAACAAGTTGTCTATGTCAATGATCACATTGAAGCACCCAATCTGCATCCAGCTGAAACAAAGCGCAGTCTCTATTTCTGTTGTAATGACCCTCTCGTTAGTTGATAGTGAAAAGCATGCCAGGGCATTGGACGAGCTGCTGAATCTAATTGAAACGCATCCCAATTTTGTCCGCGACCTGGCCTCCGCAGACAGCACATCAGATCTGGTCCGGATTTTCTATCAATACTACGGCAACATGGAATAATCTGAAAAAGCGGGCAATTGAAATGAAACATAAAGGGGAAATGCGGATGAAGCTTTTTGGAAAACCTGTATCGGAGGGAATCGTATCCGGAAAAGTTCTGCTGTATACGCCCTTTCAATCAACAAGAGAGATGCGCCACATTGAAATTGCAGCGATAGAAGAAGAACTAAAGACATTTGAAAAGGCCAAAGCCGCGGCCAACCGGGAACTTACGATCCTGGTAGAACGCCTGCAAACCAATGATCCTGATCAAGCGGCCATCCTCCTTGCCCACCAAGATATTCTGGCGGATCCGATCATGGATGAGGAAATCCGCGCTGCAATTACAACACAATGCTTGTCCGCAGATTCCTCTGTGGAACGAGTTTATAGCACCTACGCCCAATTACTTAGAGAATCTGGAAACACCGCCATGAAGGAACGGGCCAGCGATCTTTGCGACGTCAAAAGCAGATTGATCCGGTGCTGCTTAGGCGGAGAAGAAAAAAATTTGACGATGCTCTCTGAACCGGTTATCATCGTGGCAGAGGAACTTTTCCCCAGTGATGCAGCAGCGTTGGACCGGGAAAAGGTGCTGGGAATCATCGCCGAGGTGGGCGGCTCCACCTCCCATACAGCCATTATTGCGAGGAGCTTTGGAATCCCTGCGATTCTTGGCGTGCAGGATGCCTTGACACAACTGAAAGATTCTGAAACCGTTCTTCTGGATGCCCTGGAAGGCACTGTTACCGTTCAGCCTACTCCAGAAGAGCTTTTCAAATCCGAACTGCTCCGTCAAAAGTTAGAGCAGAAACAACGGAACATCAGACAGTTTCTGGACACGGAACCGGTGACGAAAGACGGAGAGCGGATCCAGGTGAGACTGAACATCACTTCAGCGGATCCGCAGGAGCTGCTGGGAGCAGCCCACTGTGACGGCTCCGGCCTTTTTCGGACGGAATTCCTATTTTTAACCGATGACCACTTGCCCACCGAAGAGGAGCAATTCAATGTCTATAAAAAAGTGGCGGAACGCTTTGGGGAAAAGTTGGGGAAAAGCCGGTGGTGCTGCGCACACTGGATATTGGCGGGGATAAGCAGCTGAAGCATCTGAATCTTCCAGTAGAGGCTAATCCTTTCCTGGGGCTTCGCGGGATCCGGTTTTGCTTTGACCAGGAACAAATTTTCAGAACACAGCTGCGCGCGGTGCTTCGGGCCTCTGCTTTTGGAAATCTTTGCATTATGGCTCCTATGATAGGCTCTTTAGAGGACATCCGCCGGTTCAAAGCGATGATCCAGGACGAAGGCATCGCGCTGGACCAAAACAACATCCCGTGGAATCACAGCATCAAAATCGGCGTTATGATTGAGATCCCTGCGGTGGCCATGATTGCCGACCTCATTGCCGCAGAGGTTGATTTTGTCAGTATCGGCACCAATGATCTCTGTCAGTATCTCTGCGCGGCGGACCGCATGAATCCCTTGGTAAAACCCTATTACCAAGACTACCATCCTGGAATGTTCCGGCTAATCGGTTATGTGGCCCAAAAATTCTGGGAAGCGGGAAAAAGCGTGGGCGTTTGCGGAGAACTAGGAGGCGATCCTCTGGCCATTCCCGCTTTACTGGGGCTCGGCGTTTGCTCGTTCAGCATGGGAATTGCCTCCATTGCAGGCGTCAAACAAACAATCCGCCATATAAGCATGGCGGAGGCCCAAACCGTTGCCCAAAACATCCTTGCTTTGGGGCTGGAAAAAGAGATCAAAGAAACGCTGATAGCCTTTCGAGCGAAAATGGGAGTGGATATGGATGTATGAAAAAAATGTCATCATAAAAAATGAAACGGGGCTTCATGCCCGCCCGGCTTCGGAATTTGTTCGTCTCGCCGGCAAATACCGCTCAGATATTACGATCCAACGGTTGAGTAATGCAAAGGCGGTCAATGCCAAGTCCATTATTTTGTTGCTTACCTTGGGGCTGGCCCACGGTGAAGAAGCGCTGATCGCTGCCCAGGGGCCGGATGAACAGGAAGCTGTGGAAGCATTGGCAAATTTAATTGAAAATGAACTGAGCGAATAAAAAGAAGGGCTGTGCAAAACATCTTGCTCAGCCCTTCTTTTTTGAGCCGGAACTCTTTTTCACTACGCTGTCTTTGGTCTATGCTATCCCCCCACAAAACCTCTCCATCGGTTGCGCAGGATGCCCTATCCCGACCAAACATATCTGCGGGGCGACGGGAACCGTGTTATCGATGCGATAACACGGGCACAATCATTCTTTTTAGATCTGTAAACTATGCAAAACACCGCTGATACGTTCTATGCGGCCTTTTTTCTTCAATGGTATCTTTCAAGCTCTGCAGATTTCTTGCGCCTAGTTTAGTTTTAAACGATTGTGGCACAAGGTTCCTAAGGTGTTTTTATCAAAAAAAGGATCTGCAGGTCAGGGAACTTTTCAGGGCACTGCCTCCTGTCAGCGCCAATGATAAAATGGAAAAAAACGCCGGATAAAAAATGTAGGATTCTGGCAGAGAGGAGGAATACATGATAGACTTTTTTCCGAACCAAAACAATGGAGCGGAAAGGAAGTCGGAATGGAAGGAGAAAAATGGATGGAAATCCGAAATGACAGAC
>CASEAH010000101.1 GCA_949285935.1 uncultured Oscillospiraceae bacterium | reverse complement strand
TCGGCAAAAAAGCCGATTTTTTAAAACAGTATCATATTTCTAAAAAAACTTCCATATATGTTTTGTATAAATTATAAATTATATTATGTACGCTTTATACAAAAATAGTTTTTTTGTATAAACTGAATAATTTATACAAATTAGGCGAAAAGATCCATCTATATGGAAAACACTGGAAAAACACTTTGCCGCCATCAGGATGGAAAGGGAAGCTCTGGCATAGCAGAGGATAAAAATTGCTGGGCCAGGACATACTTTGCCTGAGGCAGCCGCGCGGGAAATGGTCCCGGGCAGCGCCAGGAAAAGGCAAGGAGTGGTGGCATGCAGGGAAAGGTGGAGGTCAGCGGGGTCAACACCGCGCGGCTGAAGGTGCTTACCAACGAGCAGACCATGGAGCTGCTGCGGAAGGCCAAGGCAGGGGACAGCAAAGCCCGGGAGGAACTTATCAGCGGTAATCTCCGGCTGGTGCTGTCAGTGATCCAGAAGTTCAGTGGTCGGGGAGAGAACCCGGACGATCTCTTTCAGGTGGGCTGCGTGGGCCTTATCAAAGCTATCGATGGCTTTGATCTCAGTCAGCCGGTCCGCTTTTCCACCTATGGTGTGCCGATGATCGTGGGAGAGATCAGACGCTATCTTCGGGACAATAGCTCTGTTCGAGTCAGCCGGAGTCTCCGGGACACTGCTTACCGGGTTATGCAGGCCCGGGAAAAGCTCATGGCGGGCAGCCAGAAGGAGCCCACGGTGGAGCAGCTGGCAAAGGAGCTGGGGATTCCCCGGGAAGAAGTGGTTTTTGCCATGGATGCGGTGACGGAACCTGTGAGCCTGTTTGAGCCCCTTTACTCCGACAGCGGGGATACGGTGTGCGTCATGGACCAGGTCCGGGATAAGAAGAACACCGACGAACAGTGGCTGGAGCAGATTGCCCTCAAAGATGCCCTGGACCGGTTGGGGGAGCGGGAGCGCCACATTCTTGCTCTCCGATTTTATGAGGGCAAGACCCAGATGGAGGTCTCGGCGGAGGTGGGCATCTCCCAGGCCCAGGTAAGTCGCCTGGAAAAGAGTGCCCTCAGGACGATTCGCAATAATATCTGAGGTTTCGGCGGCATAGGACAATCTGCCCGGCGCATACCATCCCACAGGAGGGGGGATGGAAATGCAGTGCAGAATGGTGGAACTGCGTTATAAAGAGGTCATCAACATCTGCGACGGATGCCGCCTGGGATTCGTGGGGGATGTGGAGGTGCTGATCCCGGAGGGCAGGGTGACGGCGCTGATCGTGCCTGGACCCTGCCGCTTTTTCGGCCTTTTTGGCCGAGGGGAGGAGTACTATATCCCCTGGGATTGCATCAAGCAGATTGGTGACGATATCATCCTTGTGAACAAGCCGGTGGAGCGGCGGCCTCCCTATCAGGACCGTCGCCGCCGCCGGAGACTGTTTTAGCAGGAAAAAGAAGGCCCATTCAGGGGAGAATCGAAAATTTTCTGAATTTTTCTGCAAAAAGTCCTTGCGTTTTTCGGAAGGATATGGTACTATATTTCAGCATTACGCACGGACCTTGATGTCTGGTCGGTGCCGCCAGCGGCGGTTGGCCCGGCAGAGGAGAGGTCCGGAGGTAACGAACTAAATTATTATCGGAGGAAACAACAACTATGGCAAGTGTCGTATCCATGAAGCAGCTGCTGGAAGCCGGCGTCCACTTCGGTCACCAGACCCGCCGGTGGAACCCCAAGATGGCCCCCTATATCTACACCGAGCGCAACGG
>CASEAH010000100.1 GCA_949285935.1 uncultured Oscillospiraceae bacterium | reverse complement strand
GTTGGCAAAAGCGAAACCGCTATCGAGCTGGTAAAGCGGGGACACCGGCTCATTGCCGATGACGCTGTGGAGATCCGCCGCGTTTCCAACAAAACGCTGGTGGGATCATCTCCGGAGAATATCCGCCACTTCCTGGAGCTGCGGGGAATCGGCATCATCAATGTGCGCAAAATTTTTGGTATTGGCGCCGTTAAAGTGACGGAAAAAATTGATATGCTTATCAACCTGGAAATTTGGAACCAGGCCAAGGTTTATGACCGGATGGGAATGGAAAGTGAATACACTGATATTCTGGGGCTCTCTGTGCCTTCCCTGACCATTCCCGTGAAACCCGGCCGGAATCTGGCGGTGATTATTGAGGTTGCCGCTATGGCCAACCGTCAGAAAAAAATGGGCTATAATGCTGCTCATGAGCTGATGGAACGGCTGGGAATGGGGGAGGACATCCCAAAGGACGTAAAGTTATAACCAGATGGATTTGAGCAAAGCATATCCCAATCAAACAGCTTGTGCCTTCCAGCACCTGTAAACCAGAGCTGTTTCTTTTGTGCAGGTTTTTCGTTATAGTATAAAACGGGCACAGCATTTGGAAGACGGTGTGCATGGATAGTTCCATTTTTTCTATCGGCCTGCCGGGTTCCACTACGGGGTACTGGCTCAAAAATCTTAATTAATAGAAGAGAAAAAGAAGGATAACAGCATGCAGATTGTAGGAGATACCCATACCCATACGGTAGCCAGCAGCCACGCTTTCAGCACCCTGCTGGAGAATGTGGCCCAGGCCAAAAAGCTGGGACACCGCTTTTTGGCCACCACCGACCACACCGAAAAAATGCCCGGCGCACCCTACCGCTGGTTTTTTGAGAATCTGCCCGGCTCCGTCCCCCAAGTGTTGGATGGGGTCGTGATCCTGCGGGGTTGTGAAGCCAACATCCAGCAGGATGGAACCCTGGACCTTCGGGAGGATATTCTGGAGGAATTGGACTGGGTCATTGCGTCCATGCACTCCTATGTTCTGCCGGTGGGACTGGGAGAGGATTTTTACACCCGGCTGTGGCTGCAAATGGCTCAAATCCCCTCTGTGGATGTCTTTGGCCATATGGGGCAGGAAAAGTATGTTTGTGACTACCGGTCGGTGGTGCAGGCTATGGCCCGCAGCCGCAAGATCCTGGAAGTCAATGCTGCGTCCTCCCGCGTGCGCAAAGGCTCGGAAAAGAATTGTCTGGAACTGCTGCGCCTGTGCAAGGAATATGGGGTAGAGGTGGTCCTTTCCACCGACGCCCATTTCGCTTCCCTCATCGGCCAGATAGAAGCTTCGGCGGAATTGGTGCGGCAGGCAGATTTTCCGGAAGAGTTAATCCTCAACCTGAATTACGAGCGCTTCTGCCGCTCTCTGAAGGAGCGGAAAGGAATCATGCTGCCGGAGTGAAACCCGTGCCCTGGAAGGGAAAGGCGCAAAAGGAGGAAAAGATTTTGGAACAGCTGACGGCGGCCCTGAAGCAACGGGGCGTTCCCTTTTTATCTAACGAGCCTATGTGCCGGCATACTACATTTCGCATTGGAGGGCCCGCCCCTGTTTTTATCCGTCCTGACAGTGAGGAGCAGGCTGCGGCAGCTTTGGCCTGCTGCCGGGAGGCGGAGATCCCTTATTTTGTAATGGGACGCGGCTCCAATCTTCTGGTACGGGATGATGGCCCCCATTTGGCGGTCATACAAATCGGAGAAGGGATGAGCGGCGTTTCCCTGGCAGAAAAAAATGTGATCCAGGCACAAAGCGGTATCTCCCTCACCCGGCTGTGCCGTTTTGCGCAGGAACATGCGCTGGAAGGACTGGAATTTGCCTACGGGATTCCCGGATTTCTGGGGGGCGGCATTTATATGAATGCCGGCGCCTATGGAGGAGAACTGAAGGATGTGATCCAATCAGTCCGTTGGTTGGATGCAGACGGTACTTTGCGGGAGGCCTCCGGGGAAGAACTGGGGTTTGATTATCGCCGCAGCTATTTTACCGGAAGGGACTGCTGTATTCTGTCGGCGCGTATCCGTCTGAACCCGGGAGATCCATCTCAGATTTTGGAAAAAATGGAAGAACTCATGGGACGCCGGCGGCAAAAGCAGCCTTTGGAATACGGCAGCGCCGGCAGTACTTTCAAGCGCCCCCAGGGCGCATATGCGTCGGCACTCATCGACCAGTGCGGACTGAAAGGCCTGCGGGTGGGAGATGCCCAGGTAAGCGAAAAACACGCAGGTTTTGTTATCAACCGTGGCAGCGCCACCTGTGCCCAGGTGCAGGAGTTGATCCGCCGCGTCCAGGCGGTGGTTCGGGAAAAAACCGGGTTTGAGTTGGAATGCGAAATTCGGGAGCTGTGAAGATTTAATGGAATTGATTATTGTTACCGGACGATCCGGTGCAGGCAAATCCGTGGCCGTCGACGCTTTGGAGGATATGGGCTGGTACTGTGTGGATAATCTCCCCATTTCCATGGCGGCCTATGCCATTGGAGAGACCCTTCGTTCCCGCCGTGCCCCGGAGCGGATGGCGGTGGTGACCGACTGCCGGAGCCAGGCCATGGGAGGCTCTTTTGACCAGATGCGCCGGTCTTTGACAGAACTGGGAGTGCCGTTCCGTCTTTGCTATCTTGATTGCGACGAAGACAAGCTGCTCAACCGCTACAAGGAAACCCGCCGGAAACATCCGCTTCAGGATGAGCATACCGGTCTGTCCGAGGCCATTGCTCAGGAAACGGAAATTTTGAGTCAGGCCCGGGCTATGGCAGACTACTACATAGACACCACAGATCTGAGCCGTCGTCAATTGCAGGACCGCATCCGGGAAATTTTTTTGCCGGGGAAGCAGAGCAGCCTTCTGATTACCTGCATGTCTTTTGGCTTCAAGCACGGCCTGCCTCCGGAAGCGGATTTTGTTCTGGATGTACGCTGTTTGCCCAATCCTTTCTATATAGAGGCTCTGCGGCCTCTGACCGGTTTGGACAAGCCGGTTTACGACTATGTATTTCAAAACTCTCAGGCCGTGCAGTTGCGGCAGAAGCTGTTGGATCTGCTGGATTTTCTGATTCCTCTGTATATCCGGGAAGGAAAGGCCCAACTGACCATCGCCATCGGCTGCACCGGAGGCCATCACCGTTCTGTAGCCTTTGCCCAGGCCGTAAGTGAGCATCTGCGGGAAAAGGGTTTTCCCAATACAGTCTATCATCGGGATAAAGAACGGTAAGGAGGGAGGAGCATGTCCTTCAGCAGTGAAGTAAAACAGGAAATCACCTCCAACCGGCAGCTTTGGGGCCGGTTCAAAAATCCTCAGTCCTTTGGGCTGCTGGTCTTTGCCCGCCGTTTTTCTCCTGACGCTGTAGAAATTGCCACGCGGGAGGAAAGCATTGCCCGCCACTACCGCAAGGCGATCCGTGCCGCCATTCCCCTCCGGGGCCAACTGCTCCAGGAAGAAGAAGTTGCCCCCGACGGCGGAATCATTCATCATGTGCAGCTGACGGCAGTGGAAGACCGTCGGGAACTGTACAATCATTTTGCCATGCTCTACCCGGAAGGAATCACCTACGACCTGCTGGGAGGAGAAGAGGGGACCGCCGCATTTATCGGAGGCGCTTTTTTGGCCTGCGGCAGCGTCACCGACCCCAATAAGGATTATCGGCTGGAGTTCGCGCTCCCCCGGGAAGAGTTGTGCGACATGCTGACCGGGATGCTCACAGAAGTGGGATTCCTTCCCAAGGTTTCTACCCGGAGGGGGCTGCCTCTGGTTTATTTTCGGGACAGCGAGCAGATGGAGGATCTGCTGACCTTTCTCAGCTGTCCTAAAATGTCTATGGAAATTATGGCGGTCAAGATCTTGAAGGAGCGCCGGAATGCCGCGAACAGGGCTTCCAACTGTGACAACGCCAACATTGATAAAGTGGTGGGAGCAGCACGGGTTCAAATCGAAGACATCCGTCTGCTTCAGTCACGGCTGGGGGAGGAGTCACTGCCGGAGGAACTGAGGGAAATTGCCAGGATCCGCCTGGCCAATCCGGAATATTCCCTGCGGGAAATAAGCGAGGAACTGGGTTTATCCCGCTCCGGTGTCAACCACCGGCTGAAAAAAATCAGCCAACTGGCCCATCGCCTGCGGGAAGAAGGATAAGGGCGCCCTGGGGTGTTTCTTACCGTTCTGAAAATTCCGGCATCCGGGAACAGAAGTATGGGCTTTGGGAAAAAACAGTATCAGTTCTCTGATCTTTCCCCCGGGAAGCACAAACCATGAGATAAAAACCAAACAGCCTCCCGTCCATTTGCGTCGTGGATCAAAAGGCCGGTAATCTCATATCTTATCTTTTGAAACCCCAAAAGTTGGAGTGAGTCCGTATGGTTTTTCCGGCAAGGGACCATTCAAAAGATCTTTATCAATGGCACAAGCAAATCAAGCGATCCTATTAAGTCGGTAATCAGAAGGAGGATTTAAAGATGAGCAGTAAGCATCAACGTAAAAGGATTAAAAGAGTATGGAGCCGATGCCTTCCTTTGCTGATAGCCGGGCTGCTGGCTGTGTTGTCAGCCTGCGGATCCCCCACACCCGCGGAAACTTCTCTTTCCGAACCGGAAAGCTCTTCCTCTCTCCCGGCAGATTCCCAAGAAGTCCAGGAAACAGGCGATTCCACATCGGAAAGCGTTCCGGATTCTTCTTCCGCTCCTGCTATCCCGGAATCCTCTCAAGAGGTATCCGATCCGGAGGACTCGCTGCCGCCGCAAGGCTCCTCTGAATCCGATTCTTTTGACGATACTCCCCAGCCAGTAACCGACTCACAGGAATTTAACCGGGGAAAGCCCAACCGGGATGGCCTTCAGCTTTATCTTCTGGAGACATTGACGGAAGACCAATACACGTATTTTTATTATACCGAGGATCAGTTGGGGTTGGGCATTGCCACGCCAGATGAGGAAACCGTCAAAGCCGCGGTGGAGTCCTATGGATATCCTGAAATTGAGGTGGAATACCGAGCAACCGCATACCCCAAATCCATTTTGGACAAGGCCCATGAGGAGCTGCTGCAGTTCCAGATCCAGGCGGACCAGGATGGAGAGCAGATCGTTATGAATACCGCGTACGGCGGCGGGGATGGCTATATCCACATCACCATCCATGAGATGCATCCCGCTTTGGAAAAATTCCTTCAGGAAAGCGAATATACCGACTGTTTCCGCGTTGAGGTCACCGGAGGAGAGCCATTGGTGAACCCCGATACATGACAAGTGATTAGACTTTACAGCGAAAGGGACTGAAAAATGACCGATTTTGTCCATCTTCATGTCCATACAGAATACAGTCTGCTGGACGGCGCCTGCCGTATCCGGGAGCTGGTGTCCCGAGCCAAAGAACTGGGTCAGGAGGCAGTGGCCATTACCGATCACGGGGTCATGTATGGCGTCATTGACTTTTACAAGGAAGCTAAAAAGCAGGGGATCCGTCCCATTATCGGATGCGAGGCCTATGTGGCCCCGCGCAGCCGCTTTGATAAAGTCTCCAAGGTGGACAATAAACCGTATCATTTGGTTCTGCTGTGTCAAAACAATACCGGATACCAGAACCTGATTTATCTGATCTCC
Organism: uncultured Oscillospiraceae bacterium; assembly: GCA_949285935.1. GTDB lineage: Bacteria > Bacillota > Clostridia > Oscillospirales > Ruminococcaceae > Angelakisella. Next base: position 32,999 of record CASEAH010000100.1, on the reverse strand, counting down.
CGCGGTTTTACCGAAGGCTTCTATTCCAAGCCCAGGCTGGATCGGGAGCTGTTGGAAGGCCATACGGAGGGACTGATCTGTCTGTCCGCCTGTCTGGCCGGAGAAGTGCCGCGGGCTCTCCTGGAGGGAAACTATGAGAAGGCACGGGAGGCGGCTCTTTGGTATGCACAGGCCTTTGGCCCGGATAATTATTTTATTGAGATCCAGAACCACGGCATTCGGGAGCAGCTGGAGATCCTTCCCGACCTGATACGTCTTTCCCGGGAAACGGGGATAGGTTTGGTGGCCACCAACGACGCCCACTATCTGACCCGTGAGGATCACCAGCTGCAGAACCTGCTGGTATGCATCCAGACCGGCCATACCATCCATGACGAAATGACCCTGGAATTCCCCACCCAGGAGTTCTATATCAAGTCCGGGGACGAAATGGCGGAGTTGTTTTCCAAAACTCCGGAGGCACTGGAAAATACAGTAAAGATCGCCCGGAGATGCCAGGTAGAATTTGAGTTTGGAAAAACCAAACTGCCCTTGTATATCGCCCCGGGGGGAGAAGATAACCAGAGCTATTTCCAGCGCCTTTGCAGGGAGGGGCTTTATCGCCATTATGGCCCTCATCCTGATCCGGCGGTGGAGCAGAGACTGGAGTACGAGCTGGGGGTTATCACCCGGATGGGGTATGTGGATTATTACCTCATTGTGTTCGATTTTATCAACTATGCCAAGTCGGTGGGCATTCCGGTGGGTCCGGGGCGAGGCTCCGGCGCAGGCAGTCTGGCAGCCTACTGCATTGGTATTACCGGCATCGATCCCATCAAATATAACCTTCTTTTTGAGCGGTTTCTCAATCCTGATCGGGTCAGTATGCCGGATTTTGACATTGATTTTTGCTATGTCCGCCGTCAGGAGGTCATTGACTACGTGGTGCGGAAATACGGAGCCGACCATGTTGCTCAAATCGTCACCTTCGGCACCATGGCGGCCCGGGGCGCCATCCGGGATGTGGGGCGCGCTCTGGGAATGAGCTACCCCCAGGTAGACCAGGTGGCCAAGCTGATTCCCATGGAGCTGCACATTACCATTGACAAAGCCTATAACGCCTCCCGGGAACTGCGGACCTTGTGTGAAAGTGATCCTCAGATCGCGCAGCTGATCGAAATGGCCAAACGGGTGGAGGGAATGCCCCGGCACGCTTCCACCCATGCGGCGGGAGTTGTCATCACTCGGGACGCGGTGGATACTTATGTACCGCTGTCCACCAACGATGGCTCCATTGTCACCCAGTTTACCATGACCACCCTGGAAGAACTGGGACTGCTGAAAATGGATTTCCTGGGGCTGCGGAACCTGACGGTCATTGCCGACGCTCAGAAAATGATCCGCCGCCATACCCCGGATTTCTCTATGGATGAGATCAGCTACGAAGATCCTGCGGTCTTTGAAATGTTATCCTCCGGGGCTACAGGTGGAGTCTTCCAGTTTGAATCCGGCGGGATGCGCCGGATGCTCACCCAGCTTCGCCCGGAATCAGTGGAAGACCTGATTGCTGCCATCTCCCTCTATCGACCGGGGCCCATGGATTCCATCCCCAAATACATCAGCAACCGCCACAACCCGGATCAGATTTCCTATAAAACCCCTCAGCTTAAGCCCATCCAGGACGTTACCTATGGATGTATCGTTTATCAGGAGCAGGTCATGCAGATCTGTCGGGAACTGGGCGGCTACAGTCTGGGCCAGGCGGATCTGGTACGCCGGGCCATGAGCAAGAAAAAAGCGGATGTTATGGAACGGGAACGGGTAAATTTCATAGCCGGATGCGCTGCCAATGGGATATCCCAAAGCGCGGCCAACACGATTTTTGACCAGATGAGCTCCTTTGCGGCTTATGCTTTCAACAAATCCCATGCCGCGGCCTATGCCGTAGTGGCCTACCAGACCGCATGGCTCAAACACCACTACCCCCGGGAGTATATGGCGGCGCTCCTTACCAGCATTCTGGACAGCACTGACAAGGTGACGGAGTATATCGAAGAATGCGGCCGGCTCAATATTCCGGTCCTTCCGCCGGATATCAACGAAAGCGACGAGGGCTTTACCGTTACATCTCAGGGGATTCGCTTTGGCCTGCTGGCAGTAAAAAATTTGGGTGCGGGACTGATCCGCCAGATTATTGCTCAGCGGGAGGAGCGCCCATTTGAAAGCTTTTTCGACTTCTATAAACGGCTTTTTTCTACCGAATTAAATAAACGTTCCATGGAAAGCCTCATTAAAAGCGGCGCTTTGGACAGTCTGGGAGGGACCCGCCGGCAAATGCTTCTGGGCTTTCCTGCGGTAGGAGAAGCCCTGGCAGGGGAGCTGCGGTGGCAGTCCACCGGACAGCAGAGCCTGTTTGGGGAGGAAACGCTGGACGAAGCGGCGCTGCTTCCGCCTCAGGAAGAGTTTCCGCCTTTCCAGCTGCTGGAAATGGAGAAAGAAGTGACCGGCCTGTATATGTCCGGACACCCTATGAGCCAGTATGAACCTCTGTATCCCCGGTATGGCGCGGTCAAGCTGGGGAAACTGACAGACAGCGAAACAAACCAGCAATATGACAACCAGGTGGTGGATGTGCTGGCGATTATCACCGCAAAGCGGCTGAAATTGACCAAGCAGGGAGGGAACATGGCTTTCCTTCAGGTAGAAGACAGTACATCCTCCGTGGAGACCCTTGTTTTCTCCCGGGTGTACGACCAGTACGCCGGTAAGCTGAATGTAGGCGCTCCGGTATTCCTCCGCGGCCGGGTTTCCGTGAGGGAAGAGGAGACTCCCAAGCTGATTTTGGAGCAGGCGTTGACAGTAGAGGAACGGCAGAGCGGGCAAAGCTTTGTGCAGCAGAACCGCCGTCAGGAGAATCCTTTTCCGGCCAGGCTGGACCGGGGAACGGAGCCGGCTGCAGGGACTCTTGATGATACCGCTTCCCGTTCTCCGTCCTCCAAAGCTGGGGTATATCTTCGGGTCCCGTCCATGAGTTGCCCGGAAATGGAACGGATCCGGCAGCTGGTGGCAATTTTCGACGGGCCGGTTCCGGTTTACTTCCGGGCAGTGGATACCGGAAAAATGCTTCGGGCCCCCCGGGACATGTGGACAGATCCCAATAATTTTGTCATGAAAGAACTGGAAAACCTTCTGGGTGTCGAAAATGTAAAAAAAATAGAGTGATCTGAGGGCAATTTGGTGGATTTCTTGCCTATACACCGGAAAGTATTCATAATAGAATGGTTTTGTACCAATGGAGAAAGGGGTAGGAGGGACTTTTATGGAGATTCAGAAAAAAGTCATCGGCGTCCTTACCAGCGGCGGCGATGCCCCCGGCATGAATGCTGCTATCCGGGCGGTGGTTCGTGCGGGTATTGAGAAAGGGCACCGCGTAATCGGAGTCCGGAGGGGATACCAGGGACTTCTTAATAAAGACGTGGAGGAAATGAGCCTCCGCAGCGTTTCGGATATTATCCAGCGTGGTGGTACCATGCTCTATACCGCCCGCAGCCCGGAATTCCGTACGGAGGCAGGCGTGGACAAGGCCGTGGCCAACTGCCATGAGCTGGGTCTGGACGGCCTTGTGGTGATCGGCGGTGACGGCTCCTTCCGGGGAGCCCGGGATCTGTCCAATAAGGGAATTCCCTGCATCGGCATTCCTGGTACCATTGACAACGACATCGGCTCTACCGAGTATACCATCGGGTTTGATACAGCGGTCAATACAGTGGTGGAAAGCATTGACCGGCTTCGGGATACTTCCCAATCCCATGACAGATGTTCTGTCGTGGAGGTCATGGGCCGCAGGGCGGGGCATATTGCTCTTCATGCCGGAATTTCCTGCGGGGCTGTCTCCATCCTGATTCCGGAACGGGAGTTTAACATTGATGTGGATGTGATCGACCGGATGCGCGCTACGCTGAAAACCGGAAAGCAGCATTTTATCGTCATTGTTGCCGAAGGCGTAGGGGACAGCAAACGCATCTGCGAATATATTGAGGAAAAAACCGGCATCGAAAGCCGCCTGACAGTACTGGGCCATGTCCAGCGAGGCGGTACTCCCACCGCGCTGGAAAGGGTCCATGCCAGCGTAATGGGCTACCGGGCAGTGGAACTGCTGGAGCAGGGCAAAGGAAATCGGGTGGTTGGCATCCAGAACAACCGCACTGTGGATTACGACATCAATGAAGCTCTGGAAATGACCAAAGATATTGACCAGTATTTGTATAAGGTTGCCTACGAAATTTCTATTTGACCTTGAAATTGTTTTGGTCTCCCTGGAACTATACGCAGCTTCCAAGGGCATCCAACAAGAGAGTCTTCAGCAGGCCTGCCATTGGCAAAGAGGCTGTCGCAAAATAAAAATGCAGCAGCAACTAACTTGTACAAAGATCGGAAAATAAAAGGCGAACCGGCCCTTAAATGAAGCCAAAACAGCTTCTGTTGAGGGCCGGTTTTTGTTCATTATTTTTAGGGCATGCTATTTTGCAACAGCTCCTCCTGTCTATACAAAAGAGCTGAGAATTCCAACGGCAAGAGCCTGCCTCAGAAGCATCCTTTATATCGATGATTGGCTTGTTTGGGTTACACGGCTTTCCGTTCCTTTGGGGCGGCATCTTCCTTTACTCTTAACAATCAAATAGGATGACTTTTGGAGCTCTTTAAAACGAAAGCATTCTGTATATGTTCCGAAGTTCCATTGAACAGAGTGACAGCCTTGTAATATTTGTAAACTTCTTGTCTGCCAGGGTCATGCAATTGGAAAAATTTTGCATATGTACCAGCACCTTAGCTGAATATGGCACCGCACTCCCAATATTGTGGTTTTGCGGAATCCGCCATACAATTTCTGGAGAGACTACCGGAAAAACAGCAGTTCCCGGAACTAAATGCGGCTCCGGGAACTGCTGTCGCTTAAGTATTCAAAATTACTGCATCAGTTTGACCATAACAGCCTTCTGCGCATGGAGGCGGTTCTCAGCCTCTTCCATGATCTCATGGGCGTGCTCTTCAAACACTTTGGAGGTAATTTCCTCCCCTTTGTGGGCCGGCAGACAATGGAGAACCATCGCTCCGGGTTTGGCGGCACTCATCACACTGTCGTTGATCTGGTAGGACTGGAATGCCTGACGCCGGGCTGCCGCTTCGTCCTCCTGGCCCATGGAAGCCCAAACATCTGTATAGAGCACATCTGCTCCAGCTGCGGCTTCAGGGATGTTTTCGGTGCAGGTAAAGCTGCCCTGGGCGGCAGCCCACGCCATAATATCTGGATCAGGCTGATAAGCCGATGGGCAGGCTACCGACACTTCCATGCCGCACTTAATGCCTCCCACGATCAGGGAGTTTGCCATGTTGTTTCCGTCGCCTACAAAGCACAGCTTCAGTCCCTTGAGGCCACCCATTTTTTCACGGATGGTCATGAGGTCTGCCAGCACCTGGCAGGGGTGGGCATAATCTGTAAGCCCGTTGATAATGGGGATAGTGCCGTATTTGGCAAGATCCTCCACCTCCTGCTGGGCAAAGGTACGGATCATAATGGCATCCAGATACCGGGAAAGAACCCTGGCGGTATCTTCCACCGGTTCGCCCCGCCCGATCTGCAGATCCCGGGGGCTGAGAAAAAGTCCTATGCCGCCCAGCTGGTAGATACCAACCTCAAAAGAAACTCTCGTACGGGTGGAAGCTTTCTGGAAAATCATCCCCAGGGTCTTGCCTTCCAGCAGATGATGCTTGATCCCATGCTTTTGTTCATATTTCAGCTGATCCGCAAGGTTGAGAATGTCCAGGATTTCCTGGGAAGAAAGATCTCCCAATTTGAGCAAATGTTTCATGGTACCATCGCCTCTTTCAAAATTTCAATACCTTCCCGGAGCAAGGGAAGAGGAATGTTCAGGGCCGGAAGCAACCGGATTTTGGATTTTGCGGTAAGAACCACCACGCCCTTTTTCAGGCACTCCGCAGCGATCTGCGGGGCGCTTTTTGTTGTCTGGATTCCCAGCATCATTCCCATGCCGGTGATTGCCTCCACGCCGGGGGCGCCTTCCAGCATGGACCGAATGCAGGCGCTCCGTTCCAGGACCCCTTCCATCAGGGTATCGGTCATCCGTTCCATAACACTGACAGCACCCGCGGCACAGACCGGATTCCCGCCAAACGTGGAGCCGTGATCTCCGGGCCCCAGGGTATCGGCGGTTTTGGGGCCAAAGAGGGTGGCGCCCAGGGGAAGACCGCCCGCCAGACCCTTTGCCATGGAGACAATATCCGGCTCAATGCCATAGTGCTGGGAACAGAGAAATTTACCGGTACGGCCGCAGCCGGTTTGAACTTCGTCCACTACCAGCAGCAGATCCTGTTCCCGGGCCAGCTGGGCGGCCTTTTGGACGAATGCGGCATCCAACGGCAGCACACCGCCCTCGCCCTGGATCATTTCCATCATAATGGCGCAGCAGCGATGCTCCTGAAGAGCCTGCTCAAGCTGTGCAACATTGCCGGGTTCCACAAAAACAAAGCCGGGAGTAAACGGGTCAAAATGCTGATGAAAATAGTCCTGGCCTGTTGCGGACAGGGTTGTAATTGTGCGGCCGTGGAAGCCGTTTTTCATGGCAACAATAGTATGGCGTCCCGGACCGTAATGATCGTCAGAGTATTTGCGGGCGGCTTTAATGGCGCATTCGTTGGCCTCTGCTCCTGAATTGCTGAAAAACACCCGGGACATCCCGGTTTTTTCGCAAAGCAGATGGGCCAGATAGGCTTGAGGAGCCGTATAGTACAGATTGGAGGTATGCTGGACTTGATTTAATTGGTTGATAACAGCTTCTTTCCAGCAATCATCAGAAATCCCAAAGGTGGTAACGGCAATACCGCTTCCCAAATCGATGTATCGCTTGCCTTCATAGTCGTAAAGTATTGAGCCTTTACCCTCCTTGACTACCAGATCCGCTCTGCCGTAAGTATGGGCCACAGAACCGCTGTCCCAATTTTTTACCGATTGTGTGCTGTATGGATGCGTTTCCATTGATGGACCTCCTTTTAAACAAACATGGTGCCGATACCTTCGTCGGTGAGCATTTCAATCAAAATGGAATGGGGGACTCTCCCGTCAATGATAAAGACCCGGTGGACCCCCTGACGAATGGCTTCGATACAGCACTCAACCTTGGGAATCATACCACCGGAAATGACACCGTCCTTGATCAGCTGCGGCGCTTCGCTGACAGCCACCTGAGGGATCAGGGTGGAAGGATCCTCCTTGTTCCGCAGCAGCCCCGGAATATCGCTCATGGAAATCAGGCTTTCCGCCCTGAGTGTCCCCGCCAGTTGGGCCGCGGCTGTGTCGGCGTTAATATTGTAGACATTTCCTTCGCTGTCACATCCCAGGGTGGAGATCACAGGGATATACCCTTTATCCAGCACATCCAGGACGGGGGAGGGGTCGATCCCGGTGATCTCTCCCACATATCCCAGGGCAGGGTCTTTCATTTTGGCCTGGATCATATGGCCGTCAATGCCGCTGAGTCCCATGGCCTTGCCGCCAATGGTTTCAAGCAGGTTGACCAGCCCCTTGTTTACCTTACCCGCAAGCACCATCTGAACGATTTCCACCGTTTCGCGGTCAGTAACCCGAAGCCCGTTGACAAACTGAGATTGTTTGCCGGTTTTGGTCAGCATCTCGGAGATTTCCGGTCCGCCTCCATGAACCAGCACGACCTTAACGCCTACCAGCGACAGCAGTACCACATCTCCCATTACAGCTTCTTTCAGCTGCGGGCTGGTCATCGCATTGCCGCCATATTTGATGACCACGATTTTTCCGTAATATTTTTGAATATATGGCAGGGCATGGATCAGTACTTCCGCCCGCTGGGTATTGGTCAGTTCCACCGGGAAGCCGCCTCCTTTTGTTGTTGATGGTCTTTAGCTGCGGTAATCACCGTTGATATGTACATAGTCATAGGTAAGATCACATCCCCAGGCGGTGGCGGATGCCGCACCGTCATGAAGGGTGATTTCAATGGCAATTTCATCCGCAAGAAGGATTTCCTTTGCTGTTTCTTCGGAAAAGTCCAAACCGGAGCCGTTTTTGCACACCTGAACAGAACCGGCCAGGGATCCAAAAGTAACGTCCACTTTATGGGGATCCAGGGACGCTCCGCTGTACCCCAGCGCACAAAGGACCCGCCCCCAGTTGGCATCCGCCCCAAAAACAGCGGCCTTGAGAAGGGTGGAAGAGGCGACGGACCTGGCAGCTTTTTGGGCATCCGCTGCGGAAGCTGCTCCGGTCACGGTACATTTGATCAAACGGGTAGCGCCTTCTCCGTCTTTGGCAATATCTCTGGAGAGAGCGGTACAGACATACTTGAGCGCGGTGACAAATGTTTTGTATTCCGGCGTCCCATCCGTTTCTATGGCAGGAGCGCCGGACATGCCGTTGGCCATCATACTGACCATGTCATTGGTGGAAGTATCCCCGTCCACACTGATCATGTTAAAGGTTTCGTTTACCGTTTCTTTCAGAGCCTTTTGCAGCAGGGAAGGGGATACAGCGGCATCGGTGGTTAAAAACGCCAGCATGGTAGCCATGTTGGGATGGATCATTCCCGATCCTTTGCAAATTCCTCCGATGCTGCAGGTGACTCCGCCGATCTGAAAAGACAGGGCTGCTTCCTTGAGAATGGTGTCGGTAGTCATAATGGCGTAAGCTGCCTCCCGGCTTCCATGGTCATGTAGGCCCTGGGCAAGAGAAGGCATCCCGGAGGCAATAGGCTCCAGCGACAAGGGCTGACCAATCACTCCGGTGGACGCCACGATCACATCGCTGGCAGAAATGCCCGTGGTCTCCTCGACCAGCCGGCACATTCCCTGGGCGATCTCCACACCATTGGCATTGCAGGTATTGGCGTTGCCGCTGTTACAGACCATAGCCTGGGCCGTTCCGTTGGACAGGTTTTCCTGTGTCACCAGGATGGGGGCGCCTTTGACCAGGTTGGTGGTATAAACAGCCGCAGCGGCTGCCGGAACCTGGCTGACAATCAGGGCCAAATCTTTTTTGCTTTTATTTTTACGGATCCCGCAATGCACACCATTTGCCTTAAATCCCTTGGGGGCGCAAACACCGCCCTCCTGCCAAAAAATCATGGGTTTAAACCTCCAGTCCCAGGGTTTCTTCCAGACCGCACATGATGTTCATACATTGAATGGCAGCTCCTGAAGCACCTTTTCCTAAATTATCGAACCGGGCGGCCAGCAGGATACGCTGACTGTTGCCGTGAATGAGAATTTCCATATAGTCTTTCCCGGACAGGGCATTGGCCGCAAAAAAGCCGCTGGGTTCTCCATCTGTCCCCAACGGAAGGACCTTAACCAGCTTCTGCCCCCGGTAATGCTCGTGGAACATTTCGTGGACTTTGGCAGGGGTCGCATCCGGGGCCAGCAGATAGGCATGCAGGGGCACCGTTACTACCATGCCGCTGTAAAAATCCGCTACAATGGGGGAGAAAAGCGGGGGACTTTTCAGAGCGCAGATTTTTGTCATCTCCGGAAGATGCTTATGAAGCTGGCTCAGGGCGTACTGACGCGGGCTGACCAGTAAAGGAGAACGGGAAGCCGCTTCATATTCGCTGATCATTCCTTTGCCGCCTCCGCTGTACCCTGTAACAGAATGGCAGGCCAGAGGATAATCCGCTGGAAGCAGACCTGAGGCCACCATGGGATAAACCAGTGCTGCAAACCCGCTGGCGTGACAGCCTGGCACCGCGGTACGTTTGCTTTTGGCCAGCTGTGTGCGGAATTCCGGCGAAAGCTCCGGGAAGCCATAGCACCATCCCGGTGCGGTGCGGTGCGCGGTAGAGGCATCAATAATCCGAACATCGTTGCCGGCCATGGACACAGCCTCCCGGGCAGCATCATCCGGCAGGCATAAAAAGGTTATATCTGACTGGTTGATGGCGCTTTTTCTGGCTTCATAATCCTTCCGAAGGTTGTCAGGAAGTACAGTCAGGGCAACATCAGGCCGGTCGGATAACCGCTGGCGGATCCGCAAGCCGGTGGTTCCGGAGCTGCCGTCTATAAAAACCTTGATCATAGCCGGTCACATCCTTTCCAAAGCTTCATGGCTCAACTGGATCTGACAGAGTACCGATGCCGGTGCGGCGCCTCCCTGAGAAAGACGCTTTTCCATGCAGGCTTCCAAACAGATTTCCTGATAAATATCTTCTTCAAAAAGATCGGAATAGCTGCGGTAGGCCTCCAGGGGAAGGGTTTCCAGCGTAAGGCTCTCCCGAACACAATGCGCAACCAACTCGCCCACCGTCTTATAGGCTGTACGGAAGGGAAGCCCTTTTTGGGTGAGATAATCGGCACAATCGGTGGCATTGATAAATCCTTTTGCCGCAGCCGCCCTCATATTGTCCGGCAGGATCTTCATCGTGCGGAGCATGGGAGTAAAAACCAGGAGACATTGCCGCACCGTATCCACACAGTCAAAAATTGCTTCCTTATCCTCCTGCATGTCTTTATTGTAGGCAAGAGGCAGGCCTTTGAGCATAGTAAGAAGGGTCACCAGGCTTCCGTAGACCCGGCCGGTCTTTCCCCGGACCAGTTCGGCGATATCCGGGTTCTTTTTCTGCGGCATGATGCTGGAACCGGTAGAATAGGCATCGTCCAATTCCACAAATTTGAATTCCCAGGAACACCAAAGAATGATTTCCTCAGAAAAGCGGGACAGGTGCATCATCACGGTAGAGAGTCCCGCAGCCAGTTCCACGGCAAAATCACGGTCAGATACCCCATCGATGCTGTTGACCGTTGGACCGTCAAATCCAAGAGAACGGGCGGTCATCTCCCGGTCGGTGGGGTAGGTGGTGCCGGCCAGGGCGCAGCTTCCCAAGGGAGAGAGATTCATTCTGCGGCGGCAGTCGGCCAGACGGTCCAGATCCCGCAGAAACATTTGAACATAGGCCATCAGATGATGCGCAAAGGAAATGGGCTGCGCCCGCTGCAGATGGGTATAGCCGGGGAGAATGGTATGGACATTTTCCGAAGCCCGGGTCAGAAGAACCTGGATCAGTTCCTTTAACTGACCACGGATCCCGTCCACCTCATCCCGGAGGAAAAGGCGGAGGTCCAGAGCCACCTGATCGTTGCGGCTGCGTGCGGTATGCAGGCGCTTGCCTACTTCGCCGATCCTGTTGGTCAGTTCTCCCTCCACAAAGGTATGGATATCTTCACAATCCATATCCAGCTGCAGGGCTCCGCTTTGAAGATCTTCCAGAATGGACGTCAGTCCCTGGATCATGGTATCCGCATCTGCCTGAGAGATGATGCCGCAGGCCGAAAGCATCGCCGCATGGGCCATGGAGCCTTGTATATCCTGCGCAAACATCCGACCGTCAAAGGAAATGGAGGAATTAAAATCATTGACCTGCCGGTCCAGTTCTTTCTGAAATCTTCCCGACCACAGCACTGCCATATCAGCAAGCTCCTTCTTTATGATGTTTTTGTTTCATCATGGCGTTCACCTTAATGGGGAGACCAAAAAGATTGATGAAGCCCTGAGAATCCATCTGGTCATAAACCTGATCCTCATCAAAAGTGGCAATTTCTTCGTCATACAGGGAATAGGGGGAAGTGACGCCGGCTCCGATCATATTGCCTTTGTACAGCTTCAGCTTGACGTCTCCGGTAACGGTTTCCTGGGTTTTGTCCACAAAGGCGGCCAAAGCTTCCCGAAGAGGAGTGAACCATTGTCCAAAATAAACCAGCTCAGCATATTTGGAAGCTACCAGTTCCTTGTAATGCTGCGTATCCCGGTCCAGGCAAAGGCTTTCCAGAATTTTGTGCGCTTTATAAAGGATGGTTCCGCCGGGAGTTTCATAAATGCCCCGGGACTTCATGCCCACCAGCCGGTTTTCCACCAGGTCGATGATTCCGATCCCGTTGGCACCTCCCAGCTGATTCAGCTTTGCAATGAGGGACACGCTGTCCAGCTTCTGGCCGTCCACAGCCACAGGAACGCCTTTTTCAAAGGAAATGGTCACATAGGTAGGGGTATCGGGAGCTTGTTCGGGGGAAACACCCAACTCCAGAAAACCGGGCTTTTGGTATTGGGGCTCGTTGGCGGGATTTTCCAGATCAAGTCCCTCATGGGAAAGATGCCACAGGTTTTTATCTTTGGAATAGTTGGTTTCTCTACTGATCTTCAGAGGAATATTATGCGCTTCGGCATAGTCGATCTCTTCTTCTCTGGATTTGATATCCCAAATCCGCCAGGGAGCGATGATTTTCATCTCGGGAGCAAAGGCCTTAATCGTCAGCTCAAACCGTACCTGATCGTTGCCCTTGCCGGTGCATCCGTGACAGATGGCATCCGCCCCTTCTGCCTTGGCGATCTCAACGATCCGTTTGGCAATGATCGGACGGGCAAAAGAAGTCCCAAGGAGATACTCGCCCTCATAAACCGCTCCCGCCTTGAGGGTAGGGAAGATGTAGTCTTCTACAAACTCTTTTTTCAAATCCTCGATATACAGTTTGGAAGCTCCCGTCTTGAGAGCCTTTTCCTCCAAACCGTCCAGTTCCGTTCCCTGTCCTACATCGCCGGAAACAGCAATTACTTCGCAGCCTTCATAATGCTCTTTCAGCCATGGAATGATGATAGAGGTGTCCAGACCTCCGGAATAAGCCAAAACGATCTTCTTTATTTTTTGATTGCACTTTTTCATTTTTATACCCCCAACCAAGAATATTTATGCTATTGATTATACTCCTCAATTTTTGAAAGTCAAGAAAAATGTGCATAATAATTCTCGGAATATGAAAATATATTTAATTCATCTTGTCAAAATGACAGATGACTGATTTTGAGAAAGGCAGTAAAACAAATGGGATATTTGGGTTTTTCATCGGAGTTTAAGACATATATAGCGGTATTTCTGTCATTCGGCTTTTATAATCAGATTTTACCTTTTTAGCGCTCATAGATTGGAGATGGAATAAAATTTTATATGCAGCTAAGTATCTCATGAATATTTTTATATAAAAATTCGCCATGAGAATCAGCCGTCGATTCCCATGGCGAGAAAATATTATGAATATGTATTATTTTGTGCTTTGCTTGATAATACCCTTTCTGTATGCTTCCAGCAGCATCTCCAGGTCTATGATTTTTGCGGAAAGCGTACGTCCAATATCCGTATGCTGGATTTTGACCCGCTCGGGAAATTTTTCGATGAGGATATTCTGGGAATGCATATCGCTGTTGGTGCTTACCGCTTTGTCGATTCCCGCAAAGGGCTGATGTTCGGAAAGAACCATTTCATGAGAGTTGGAAACCAGCGTGTATCCTGCGATTCCTGTAACTGGTTGGTAGGCCTTGGATAACCCACCGTCAATAATCAGCAATTTCCCGCCTGCCTTAATGGGAGATTCCCCTTTTACAATTTTTACAGGCACATGGCCGTTGACGATTCGTGCAATGGGATTATCCACTCCGAACTCATGGAGGATCCGATCTGCCGTGGCTTCATCATCAATAAAACTGTAATACGGATCCTTTTTTTCGGTCCAGGAAGCTTTATCGTTGATAAAACAACGTTCAAAGGTGGTCATTTTGCTTTTTCCATTCAGAGGCGACTTGGGACCGCACCAGAGGAACCACATGAAATCCATGCCGTTTTCTTTTTCTGTTCCTTTGCCGTAAGCGCCCTGGCGGCAGAGACGGTCGCAGACATCCAGCAGGGCCTTTCCAGAGTAGGTCACACCGTCTATGGTCATGGAATTAAAGGTTCCGTCTTCCTTCAGGGGAATGCAGCCATGATAGAGTAAGTTGCTGTTGTAAACTTTATACATGCCGCCCTTTTCAAACAGAAGCTTCAGGTGCTGCTGAAGCTTTTGACTATGCAGGAAGGATTGCCGCAGTCGTTCCATCAAAATCTCTTCAGCATAGGTAAGATCATAGGGATGCCGGGGATTGTAGGTCGGGAAATAGGTATCGTTCAGCTCATAGGTTTGGCCGTCGATCACCACGGTTTTTGCAGTCAGGTCCAATGTATCCAGAAAACGGCGGTTTTCCATTTCATATTCCGGATGTTTCTGAATCAGCTGCCCTTCCAGTTTGAACTGGATCACGGCAATTGCCTTGTGGATTTTTGCCGCCAGCTGCTGATCATGACCGTTGATTTCGTTTTCCACCTGTTTGGGATGGAAAGAGGAGCAGGGATCATTGGCGTACTGCTCCATGGCAAAAACAGCCAGCGGACGGACATTGATGCCATAGTCTTCCTCGAGAGTGTCAAAATTGCCGTAGCGGATGCAGTTGCGGATCACATTGGCGATGCAGCACAGCTGCCCGCAGGCTGCGCCCATCCATAAAATATCGTGGTTGCCCCACTGGAAATCCACATCATGATGCTCCAGCAAATCATCCATAATGGCACAGGCGCCCGGCCCACGGTCAAAAATATCCCCAATAATATGCAGCTTATCAATCACCATCCGCTGAATCAGCTGGGAAATCTGAATGATAAATTCATCAGCCCGGTCAATCTCGATAATGGTATCAAGGATATTACTGAAATAATCCTGCCGGTTTGCGGCGCCGTTATCGGTATTCAGCAGCTCGTCAATAATATATTCAAAATCCTTGGGCATGGCCTTACGGACCTTGGAACGAGTATATTTGGAAGTTGCAAGACGGCACACCGCAATGAGCTGCTGGAGGATCGCTTTATACCAAAAGCGGGTATTCAGGCCGCTGCGGCGCACCTCGGCAAGCTTCCGGTCGGGATAATAGATAATAGTCGCCAGCAGCCGCTGCTCCTCTTCGGTAAGGGTATCGCCAAAACTTTCCCGGATTTTACGCTTGACTGAGCCGGAAGCATTTTTCAGCACATGGACAAAAGCCTCATATTCGCCATGAACATCGCTGATAAAATGCTCCGTACCTTTTGGCAGGTTCAGAATGGCCTTCAGATTGATAATCTCAGTAGACGCCGTTTGAATGGTGGGATAGGTGACAGCCAGCAGACTCAGATATTTTTTGTTGGCAAGAATGGTTTCTTCGCCATATTCCATGGATATAGATACTCCTTTCGCTTTATCGGTTCCGCACTTTAACGCCAAAGCTGTGTTCCAGTTTTTGAACTGCCGAAATCTGGTCGCCCGGGGCAACGATCAGGGAAATATCAACTTCGGAGGTGGTGATCATCATAATATCGATCCCGCTCTCCGCCAGGGCCATCATGGCTCTGGCGGCAACTCCGTTCATTTCCCGCATCTCCTGCCCGTAAAGCTGAATTTTACAGTTCCCGGTGGTAACCATGATGTGAATTTGCCGGTAGCGGTCCCGGATTCGGCTGATTGCCGCCAATACCTTGACCATCTGCCGGGAATCCGTAGTAAAAGATACTTCCATGACCGAACCCTGAGGCACAGTTTGGGAAATCATATCAATAATAACTCCGTCCCGGGAAAACTCCGTAAAAATACTGCCGATCAGTACGCTTTCGCTGGTCTGACTGGTAATGGTGACCAGGGAGATGTCTTCTTTTGTCGTGATACGGGATACGCCGTTCATATAGAGCATCCTCCTCCCGCAGTGCGGCGGTTCAGTTTGAGACGGATGCGATCAGATCCGCCATGGTATAAAGTCCTGGAGATGGGTGATTTACCAGAAAGCGGGCGGCAGACAATGCGCCGGTTGCAAATACCTCCCGGGAATAAGCGATATGGCTCAGGGTCACCACTTCGTCCTGTCCGGCAAAAATCACCTCATGCTCTCCTACAATAGTGCCGCCCCGTATACTGTGGATCCCAATTTCATGAGGGCCGCGGCTGGTGCGCCGGTTGTGCCGGTCATACACATATTGCGGGGGGTAGGGCAATCCGTCTGAAATGGCGTTGGCCAGCAGGATCGCTGTACCGCTGGGCGCATCGATCTTGTGGTTGTGATGCTTCTCCACGATCTCCGCCTGAAAGCCGCCGCCCAGGACCCGGGCGGCGGTGGTACACAGTTCCTTGATCAGACTGACTCCCAGAGACATATTGGCGGAAAAGAAAACCGGTAACTGGCGGGAAGCTTGCCGAATCATCCGCATCTGGTCTTCGCTGAAGCCGGTGGTGGCGATCACGACCGGGACACGCGCTGCTTCAGCTGTTGCCAGAATGGAGGGCAGGGAAGAGGGGTGAGAAAAATCCACAATCACCTCAAATGCTTCCGTAATGGTTTCTCCGGGAAGAAAAACAGGAAAATCCAATCCCGCACAGGGGGTCCGGTTAAGGCCCGCCGTTACCTGAAAATCAGGATCCGAAGCAGCCGCTTTGGCCACCACACGCCCCATGGCGCCCCCGCAGCCCGAAAGCAGCAGTTTGATCATGGCGATTTCCCTTTCTTGTAACGGCTCATATCAGTCCCATCTTTTTCATTTCTTCCAGCAGCCGCTGACGATGGTCTTCTGTCAAAGGCGTCATAGGCAGCCGGCAGGGACCAGCCGCAAATCCCATCAGGTTCATGGCCTCCTTGACCGGAATGGGGTTCACTTCGTAAAACAGAGCCTCGATCAGGGGCAGGTATGCCAGCTGCAAAGACCGTGAACGTGCCACATCCCCCTGCAAAAAGGCAGCGCAGATTTCGTGGGTAGCCCGTGGCGCCACATTGGCCAGCACAGAGATGACCCCTTTTCCACCCAGGGACAAAATAGGAACAATCTGATCGTCATTCCCAGAATAGATGGTCAGGTCATCTCCGCAGAGAGCCGCTGTTTTTGCAACAGCAGAAATGCTGCCGCTGGCCTCTTTGGTGGCAACAATGTTGGGGTGCCGGCAAAGCTCCCGGTAGGTTTCCGGTTGGATGGTGCAGCCGGTACGACTGGGGACGTTGTAGAGGATCACCGGCAGGGTAGTGGCATCGGCAATAGCCGTAAAATGCTTTACCAACCCTGCCTGGGTACATTTGTTGTAGTAAGGAGTTACATGGAGGAGAGCATCAGCCCCGGCAGCCTCCGCCTCCTTGGAAAGCCAGATGGCATAGGCGGTGTCATTACTGCCCGCCCCGGCTACCACGGGGACACGTCCGGCAGAACGCTTTACTGCATAAGCGATGCATTCCACATGTTCTTCGTCTGTCATGGTGGAGGATTCGCCTGTCGTGCCACAAATGACAATGGAATCGGTGTGGTTTTCGATCTGAAAATCAATAATACGTCCCAATTCTTCAAAATCAATGGCACCGTTGTCCCGCATGGGGGTAACAACAGCGACGCCTGAGCCGGTAAATACCGTCTTCTTCATAGGCAAAACCTCCCTGTGATACTTAGTCCATATATCCTTTGGCAGTCAAAAGTTCTGCCATCAGGATCGCGCCGCCCGCAGCACCCCGGATGGTGTTGTGGGACAGGCATACAAACTTGTAATCATACTGGCTGTCTTCCCGAAGGCGGCCTATGGACACAGCCATTCCTTTTTCCAGCTCCCGGTCCAGACGGGTTTGCGGACGGTCGTTTTCTTCAAAATAATGAAGGAACTGTGCAGGAGCGGAGGGAAGGCCCAGCAGCTGGGGTTCGCCCCGGAACTCTGCCCACCGGCGGAGAATCTCTTCTTTGGAAACCTTATGCTCCAGAGAGAAAAAGACTGCAGCCAGGTGGCCGTCGGCCACGGGAACACGAATGCACTGGGTGGTAATGGAGGGAGCAGAGACAGGTACGATTTGGTCCTGTTCCACCTTACCCCAGATTTTCAGCGGCTCTTTTTCACTTTTTTCTTCCTCGCCGCCAATGTAGGGGATAACATTATCCTGCATTTCCGGCCAGGTGGCAAAGGTCCTGCCTGCTCCCGAAATAGCCTGATAAGTGCAGGCAAGAACCTTGCTTACCCCCAGATCCATCAGCGGATGCAGGGCGGGAACATAGCTCTGAAGAGAGCAGTTGGATTTAACGGCAACAAATCCCCGCTTGGTCCCCAAACGCCGGCGCTGGGCAGGAATGATCCCAATATGCTCCGGGTTCACTTCGGGAATGACCATGGGGACGTCAGGGGTACCGCGATGAGCCGAGTTGTTGGAAACTACCGGACATTCCAGCCGGGCATATGCTTCCTCCAGATCCCGGATCTCCTCTTTTTTCATATCAACAGCGCAAAAAACAAAATCCACCGATGCGGCGATTTTTTCCTTGTCTTTGACCGCATCCAGCACCACTAAATCAGCAGCGGCGGCGGGAATGGGGGAAGGCATTGCCCACCGGCTTCCCACGGCTTCACGGTAGGGTTTGCCTGCGGACCGGGCGGATGCTGCCAAAACAGTAACCGTGAACCACGGATGGCCTTCCAAAAGGGAAATAAAGCGCTGACCTACCATACCGGTGGCTCCGATGATACCCACATTCATTTTTCTCATGTTGTACAGACTCCTTTTGTTTTGGGTTTGATTGGCGGACTGTGGACAAGCCCGCCTGATAGAAAAAAAACCGGTTGAAAACCGGCAGCAAACACAATATAATAGGACGTATCGACCCTTGCCTGTCTGAAAATGCACCACGTGCCTTTTTATTTTCTCAGGTCAAGGGGCGGCTGACAGGCTCTCTCCAGCGTGCAATACAATGGGGCACTAAAGTGATCCGGGCTTCCGGCTGCTGACGAAAGACACATCTCTATCAATTGTTTAAATTGTTAAATTATATTTTCTATATCTTATCATTATGCATGGGTGATGTCAACTATTATAAAACATCGCCTGCGCAGGGGAAAGAGTGACGTTATTTTGAAAAAATCTGATTTTGCCTTCGACCTTCCTCAAGAACTGATCGCGCAGGAACCACTGCCTCAGCGGGATCACTCCCGCCTCATGTGCCTGAATAAAAATGATGGGACCATTCGCCATCGCCATTTTTATGATATTGCCGAAGAGCTTCATGCCGGCGATGTTTTGATCCTTAATAACTCCCGGGTTCTGCCTTCCCGCCTGCTGGGACATAAGGAGGGCACCGGCGGCGCCATGGAACTGCTGCTGCTGGAGCAAAAGGAACGGGATGTCTGGGAGACACTGGTGCGGCCTGGACGAAAAGCAAAACCGGGAGCGCGGTTTGTTTTTGGGGACGGATTGCTGGTGGGAGAGATCCTGGATACGGTCAATGAAGGAAACCGGCTGGTCCGCTTTGAGTATCAGGGAGACTTTTTTTCGGTGCTGGATCAGGTGGGGCAGATGCCCCTTCCTCACTACATCACACAGGAACTGAAGGATAAGGAGCGTTATCAAACCGTCTACTCCAAGGAACCCGGCAGCGCCGCGGCTCCTACGGCGGGCCTTCATTTTACACCGCAGCTCCTGCAAACATTGCGGGACAAAGGCGTCCAGATCGGATATGTGACGTTGCATGTGGGATTGGGAACCTTCAGACCTGTAAAGGTTGATGACATTACACAACATCACATGCATTCTGAACACTATTTTGTTCCAGAAGATGTGGCCCAAATGGTTACCGCTGCCAAAAAAGAGGGTAGACGGGTAGTAGCGGTGGGGACCACATCCTGCCGGACGCTGGAATCTGCTTTTCGGGATGGGGAACTTCCCGCCTGCTCCGGTTATACCGATATTTTTATCTATCCGGGATATCAGTTCAAATGCCTGGATGCACTGATTACCAATTTCCATCTGCCGGAAAGTACTCTCATCATGCTGGTAAGCGCCCTGGCAGGATATGAGCATACCATGCATGCTTATGAGGAAGCCATCCGGGAGCGTTACCGTTTTTACAGCCTGGGAGACGCCATGTTCATTCATGGCTGACCCATCAACCTATCAAAGGAGATCTGCATTTAATGTATACACTGCTGAAAACCGAAGGAGCCGCCCGGCGCGGCACTTTTACCACAGTCCATGGAACGGTGCAGACCCCCGCATTTATGAATGTGGGAACATCAGCCGCCATTAAAGGCGGAATTTCCTCCCTGGACCTGAAAGAACTGAAGTGCCAGGTAGAGCTTTGCAACACCTATCATCTTCATATACGGCCGGGAGACGATGTCGTCCGGGATCTGGGGGGACTGCATCGGTTTATGAACTGGGATCGTCCTATCCTTACCGACAGCGGCGGGTTCCAGGTGTTTTCCCTTGCGTCTTTGCGCAAAATCGAAGAGGCTGGAGTGACCTTCAGTTCTCATGTGGATGGACGCCGGATTTTTATGGGCCCGGAAGAAAGCATGCGGATCCAGTCTAATCTGGCTTCCACCATCGCCATGGCTTTTGACGAGTGTATTGAAAATCCTTCTCCGCGGGATTATGTAGCCCAGTCCGTGGCTCGTACCACCCGCTGGCTGCGCCGCTGCAAAGCTGAAATGGACCGGCTCAACAGCCTTCCGGATACGATCAATCCTCAGCAGATGCTTTTTGGCATCAACCAGGGCGGAACCTATGACGATATCCGAATCCAGCATATGAAGGATATTGCCCAGCTGGATCTGGATGGGTATGCCATCGGCGGTCTGGCGGTAGGGGAGACCGCTGAAGAAATGTACCGCATCATTGAGGCGGTGGAGCCCTTTGCTCCCAAGGACAAGCCCCGGTATCTCATGGGAGTGGGAACGCCGGTCAATATTATTGAAGCAGTCTGGCGAGGGGTGGATCTCTTTGATTGTGTGATGCCCAGCCGCAACGCCCGCCACGGGCATCTGTTTACATGGGATGGCATCATCAATATCCAAAATAATAAATACCAGCGGGATGACAGCCCTATCGACAGTCGCTGTGATTGTCCTGTATGCCGCAATCACAGCCGTGCCTATGTCCGCCATCTTCTGCGAGCGGGTGAAATGTTGGGCATGCGTCTGGCGGTACAGCATAACCTTTATTTCTATAACACTTTGATGGAAAAAATCCGGGAGAATCTGGATCAGGGAACTTTTGCCAGGTTCCGCGCCGAAAACCTTCCCGTATTGGGACGGAGGATATAAAAATCATTTTTGAGGAGGAAAGCCCCAAAGCCATCTCAGACTGTTTTCCTAAGGAACCAAGGGAGTTGCGCTTACCGGTGGCGGCGCTCTTTCTGCCATCCCGCACCCCGAAGGGTCTCAATTTGTCAAATCCTTTTCAGCATACGCAGCTAACTGTTTCCAGAGGATGCTGAGAACGGGAAATGTTTTCTTCTTCCTCTTGCAACCTTTGGACAATCCATGTATAATACTTTACAGGCGTTTACCAGGTTTGTTATTATTTTCATTTTTGGAGGTTTTATCATGAATTTTTCCCTCTTGACTGCCGCGGCTGGCGATACTGCCAATATGGTCAGCATGTTTGTTTCCCTTGGCCTGATTGTGGTGGTTTTTTACTTTTTCATTCTTCGCCCTCAGCAGAAGAGAGAAAAGGCTTCCCAGAAGATGCGTTCCTCGCTGGAGGTAGGGGACGATATCATTACCATCGGCGGTATTGTTGGCACCATTGTCAGCATCAAAGAGGATACTTTGGTAATTGAAACCAGCGGCGACCGCAACAAGATGCGCATTGCTCGTTGGGCGGTTCAGCAGAACACAACTCCCAAAGAGGAGGAGCCTGCCAAAAATTCCAAATAACATTGGGACATAAGGCGAATAGACAGCCCTTTCGGCGAATATATTGAAAATACGAAAGATCGCTATGGAGGGACTGCCCTATGAGAAAACCTTCGCCGGCTGATGCCAAAAAGAATGTGTTGACGCAATATAAGGCGGTAGCCTTTTCCTGTATCGCAGGGATTGTGACAGCGTTTGCCATCTTGACGCTGTGCGCCGGGGTAATGTCTGCTGTGGATGTTCCTCACGGCGCCGTGGTACCCATGTCTATCCTGGCTATGGTTGCAGGCTGCTTGCTGGCTGGGTTCCTTTGCGCCAGGATTGTGGGAAGCGGTGGTCTCCTGTGCGGACTGATATGCGCCTCCATGATTTTTTTGATGGCCGTAGCTGCGGAGCTTTTTGTGGCCGGAGGTCAAGTGGGCATATTAGCCCTTTACAAATATGTCGCCTGCGCTTCCAGCGCCATGATCGGCGGCGTTTTGGGTGTGAACAGGCGCCGTAAAGTCCGCTGAATCCCTTGAATTTCCATAACAGATATGCTATACTGTATAGGTGAAAAAATATTAGGAGGATCAACATGAAACACGTCAAAACTTTGAATAAAGCCAACCTGAAAGAAACTGCTGCCAAGGGTGGTTGTGGCGAGTGCCAGGCTTCCTGCCAGTCTGCCTGCAAGACCTCCTGCACCGTTGCCAACCAGAAGTGCGAAAGCAACAAATAAGAAAACCTTTGAAATAGAAATAAGGGACACAGGTTGTCCCTTATTTTTTTGCATGGAATTAACAAGATAAGGATAGGGAAAACAATGATACACGCATACAAAATGGGCGGCTATAATATTATCCTGGACGTTCACAGCGGCGGCGTCCACGTGGTGGATGATTTGTTTTACGATTTGGCCACCTCATTGACACCGCCGCTCGAGGAAAAATGTCCGGATCAGGCGTTGCAAATGCTTTCCGGTAAATATGAGCCTGACAAAATCCGGGAATGCTATGAGGAAATTCTGGAGCTCTATCATCAGGGATCTTTGTACAGTGTGGACGATTACGCCAAATTCGATAAACTGATGACGGTTTCTCCCGTAAAAGCTATGTGCCTGCACATTTCCCACGACTGCAATCTGCGGTGCGAGTATTGTTTTGCGGGAACCGGCGATTACTCCACCGGCCGCAAGAACATGCCGCTGGAAGTGGGAAAGAAAGCCATTGACTACCTCATTGCAAAATCGGAAAACCGGCGCAATCTGGAAGTGGATTTCTTTGGTGGGGAACCACTTCTCAACTTTGATGTGGTACGTCAGGTAGTGGAGTATGCCCGCAGCCTGGAAAAAACCTACAATAAGAATTTTCGCTTTACCATTACCACCAATGGCATCCTTCTGGATGATGAGAAAATTCGCTTTATAAACGAAGAAATGTATAATGTCGTCCTCTCCATCGATGGACGCAAAGAGGTCAACGACCGAGTCCGGCACCGGGTGGATCACACCGGCAGCTATGACGCCATTCTCCCCAAATTCCGTAAGCTGGTCCAGGAAAGAGGCGACGGACAGTATTATGTCCGGGGTACCTTTACCAAATATAACCTGGATTTTGTCAATGACGTCATTCATTTAAATGAGTGCGGCTTTGACCAAATTTCTGTGGAACCTGTGGTTACCGATCCTTCCATGCCCTATGCTATTACCGAAGCAGATATTCCTGCTATTTCTGCTGAATATGAGCGGTTGGCCCAATACATGATTCTGCGGAAAAGAGAGCGCAATGGGTTTAACTTCTTCCATTTCATGATCGATCTGGAGCAGGGACCCTGTGCCATTAAACGGCTGCGTGGCTGCGGCGCCGGCAATGAATATGTTGCGGTTACTCCTGACGGCGACGTCTATCCATGCCATCAGTTTGTAGGAAACCCCCAGTGGAAAATGGGCGACGTTTTCACACAGTCTATCGATATGGATATGAAGCGAAAATTTGCCGCTGCTACGGTTTACGGCAAAGAGGATTGCCGCAATTGTTGGGCGAAATTTTACTGCAGCGGAGGCTGCAATGCCAACAGCAATACATACCGTGGTGATATTCTGAAGCCTCACACCCTTTCCTGCGAAATGGAAAAGAAGCGGATCGAGTGTGCCATTATGATTAAGGCAGCTCTGATGGATGACGATCAGTGTGATTGGTGCGATACATGTTCGCAGAACTGCACTGCTGCCCAGTAAATTTTACTCTTACCATAAATATAAGTACTAAAATTGGCCTGCGCCCGCATACTCTTAAAAAGAGGATGCGGGCGCAGGTTTTTACCTATGGAAAATTCATAGGTCCGTAGCCGTCAGAATAACTATCCTGAATTACGGCAGGGTTATTTTTAAAGTTTTGCCACAGAAGCAATCACGATCACACTATCTGGACTCCTCTTGAAATGGCAAAATGGCATTGTAGGGCTTGGAACGCCAGACTACCAAAGCAAAGAACGCCGGTATTGCCTGAATTTCCTTACGCTGGCTGGCTTTGGTCAATAGGGCAAGGGAAGTTTTCTTACAGGAAGGGAAGGGGAGCGCCTTGGAACGGCGCTAAAAACATTTGAGCAAAAACAGAGGCGGTGAAAAGGATGGGTTTTATTACACAACGGGTCGTAATTGGAGGAAAACCATTGCGCTTTCTTCGGGCAAGAAAATCCATGCTGCTATTCATTATTTTGTTTACTGTGGGCATTTGGAGCGGGAGTATCTATGCCGCTGTAAGCGGAAGTGACTCTCTGTTAGCCACCATTGTCCTCAATGATTTACAAATCCAGGCCACACGCAGTTTTCGCCAGCTTTTTTTTAAAAGTGCGGTTCAGAGTTTGGGGATACTGGTATATCTCTATTTTTGCAGCAATTGCAGCAAAGGCAAGCCGTTGATTTATCTGGTTCCTTTATTTCTGGGCCTTTCATCAGGAGGAATTATTACCGCCATACTGGCGGCTTATACAGCGGCAGCACTTCCTTATGTTTTGTTATGCATTGTGCTTCCACGGTTTATTTTGGCTGTACTTCTCATTTCCGCTTGCGGAAACGCACTAAAAATCAGTGCACAGCTATTTCAGGATCCGGGTGAGTGGCGCAGAAGTCAAGGATCCTGTATACATATGGGCCTTTACACAGGGGCATTTCTGCTTTTTTCATTCCTGGAAAGTCTTTTGATCACTTTTTTTCGTCACTTTTTGCCGTAGCATCTGTATCCGGAACAGGGGAACCGTCTGAAAGATTTGATAAACGATCTGCCGTTTTAGTGGCTTGAAGAGGCGGTGTTTGGCCTGCCAATGGGGATTTTTCCATCGCTTCACGGATTTGCTGATTGGCCACATGGGTATAAATTTCAGTAGTTCCTAAATTGACATGTCCAAGGATCTCCTTGAGTACCCGAATATCTACTCCTCCGTATTGGTACATAAGAGTAGCGGCTGTATGCCGCAATTTATGAGGAGAAAATCCCCGGCCGCTCAATCCCGCAAGGGCAAGGTTTTGCTCAACGATCTGTTCCACCCTCCGCGGAGAAAGGGGAGTGCCATGGGAAGTAAGAAAAAAGACATTCTTATATTCTGCTTTTTTAGGAACCGGCCGCTGAGACAAATATGCTTCTTTGGCCAAAAGGCATGCGTCATTCAGGAATACAATACGTTCTTTGTTTCCCTTTCCCAGTAAGCAAAGAGCGTTTCCATCCCGAAAGCTTTCCATCCTGATTCCCACCAACTCAGAAAGACGCATTCCACAATTAAGTAAGAATGTAATAATGCAGTAGTCCCGTGCCTGCTGCTTGCCGGTCACAGCAAGCAGCAGGCTTTGGCTTTCTTCTAAAGAAAGATATTTGGGAAGCCCTTTCTTTTTACTGGGAGTTTCAAGGCTATCCATAGGATTTTCAGGCAGCAGGGTTGTCTTGGTTGTCAGGTATCGGTAGAATCCTCTTAGACTGGAAGCTTTGCGCGCCCTGGAAGCAGCATTGTTTCCATGGATGGTTTGCGTATAGCCCAAAAAAGCATAAGCATCGGAAAGCGTTGCGCTTAAAATAAGTTCCTGTGAAATATCCGAAACAGAGATTTCTTCCAGTGTAGGAGTTTCCATGGGAATCCCCATGCGAGTCGCTTTTAAATATCTCAGAAAATAGCGCAGATCCGTATAATAAGCATCTACCGTACGAGAAGAGCGGCCCTTGATGGTAAGCATATACAAGAGATAATCTTTGAGCAATTGAGGACAATCATACTGGTTAAAAGAAGGATAAGCAGCCATTTTGTTAGACCGGCAAAATACCGGGACACTCCTTAAATTAATTTTTATAATTATAATATAGCTGATCAAATAGAGTCAATGTTGAATTAGAAAATCCAGCGTTGCGAATAACCAAGGGGGTGCCACGGGCTGGCGGCAGCGCAGAGCAGGCACCCAGCCGCCGGGGCGGCTGCCATGTCCCCTCCCCAAACTTCGCTAAATTTATATTTAACGAAGTTAATCTAAAAGCATTATAATGGGATATCTCGCTCCTGTCAACACAATTTTCCTATTTATATATAAGGCGCAATGGAATGTTATCAGCTTTTCTGCAATAGCGGAACTATTCCCCCTATGTCCCACATTGGACCAGCGGTTAAAGAACAATATCTGACATGGTGGTGATCCAAAAATTCCATAATTATTTCTCCATAACAGAATTTTTCCAGATCTCCCGAAAAAGCCAATAAGTCTTTATCCAGCAATCCGCAGCATCCACCGATAAAACCGGTATTATATCCTGGAAGCAAAATGCCGCCCGGAGGAATCAGCAAGCATTCCACACCTCGGGAGGAAAGAGCATGATGCAATCCCTTGTCCGCCGTAATAGCCAGTTGGGCACCTGCCACTGCCACGGAACACCGTGCATATCCCTGTCGGCAGTCGACAAACTCCAGACCGCCATTTGCACAATAATCCAGCAGTTCCTGTGCTGCGCTCAGCCTGCGTCCGTAACAGAAATTTCCCAGAATCAGGCTGTTAAGAAGAATGTCTCCAGGATATATTTCTTCCGGTTGGCGGAGGATTTCTCGTACCTCAATTCCCTTTCCAAACAGGGTTTCCCGAAAGCGCAGCCCAGCCATACCCAAAAGCTTTCCTGACGGCAATGGGCGCAGCAACATATCAGGATGAGATGCTACGGGCGCTGCCAGTTTGGGGTGTCTTTTTACTTCTAAAACCTGTATTCCCCTTTCTTGCAGCGCCTTTATTACAGAAACAGCGGCTTCTGAGACTGCACATAATCTTACAGGAGCATCCGGAAGTTCTGCTTGGCTCAAAGGTTTCATCATTCTCCTCTCCCCTTCCCTTTCCGGAGTTTCCTATTTGAATTGCAATATTTTCTATATTCTTAATGAAATTTCTGCTTCGGTATTTCCCGGTAAGCACATATTGTTCCGTTTATTTCCCGGATTTTTTGCCGTCTCGCCAGCTCTTGCAAGAAAAGCTCCACTTGTTTCTTTTGTTCTTCGCTCAGAGGTTCCTCCGGTGCATCCAAGGGAATCCCTTCGTAACTCCGAATCATTCGCACCATTTTCTCGTGCCACTTGTTGTCATCCATTCTTTTTACCTCTACCCCGATTAATGCCTATCGTCGACATCGGCATTTGCTACACCCTCCATGTTGGGAGCAAAAGGGGAATTATTCCCATCGCCCATGGGTATGCTGTTACTGGCTTCCGGTGTATTAAGGCGGCCAAAAACTCGACTCCGGTTATCTTGGACGGAAAGGCGCTGAATGTTTTTGCATCAAGCTTCGTCTGGGTAAAATTCTTTTTTGTTTTACATATAATGCCTGTCTTGCTCATTTAGGAGATTTTACTCATAGCGCAATGCCTGCACCGGACTTAACCTTGCTGCCAGACGGGCTGGATATACACCAAATATAACACCCACTATACAGGAAAACAAGATGACCGTCAAAAACAATGTTCCTTTCAGCTGAAATTCGATGCCGACGGTAAGATAAACCATTAACGCAGTAAATATGCATGCGGCAGCGCCTATACAACTGCCCAAAAGCGCCATCAGAAGTGATTCTGCCAAAAATTCGGCAAGGATGTTCCTCTGAGTAGCGCCAATGGCCTTCTTGATTCCGATCTCCCTGGTACGATCCCGAACCGACACAATCATAATGGTCATAATGCTTAGCCCGGAAACTACCAGTGACACTGCGCCAATAGCAGCGAGCACCACTGTTACAGATTGAATAATGGTTCCAATGCGATCTTTTTGTGCGGCAAGATCTTCAAAGCGGTAAAGATTGGAATAACCGGCTGCTACACTCAAGCGTCCCGTGATGGCGGAGCCGGCGGTTTGTGTATCCGTTTCCGGGCACACCCGGACAAAAACCTGATCTACGGTATCAGAACCCGTATAGCCCTGGAAAGTAGTATAAGGCAGATATACAAAGGACGGAACATAATCTCCTGCCAGATTTTTCAGGGCACTTTCATCAGAGCTGACCACTCCCACCACTTCAAGCTGTCTGGCAACGCCATCAATGGTAAGGAGCAGCTGTTTTCCTACTATATTGTCCCGTTTGTAGTAGGATTGGGCCAAAGTATCATCTACAAGACATACAGATGCGGCGGAAGAGATATCGCTTGGACGCAGCAGCCTCCCGTTTTTAAGGGTGATTTCCATAATTCCTGCAGCATCCTGGTCAGTACCGCAAACCAGCGCGTCTCCTACATACTGACGCATTGTTACCTGACCGAATGCCGTTGTCAAAGGAGCAGCCAACTCTACCTCATTCATTTCCCGGATCTGAGCAACGGCGCCGGCATTTAAATGACTCAGAGATTGATCGGAAGCAGAAATGGTAATACAGTCAAATCCCAATTTTTTCAGTTCCTGATCAATCACTTCTTGTCCCGTGGCCCCAATGGACGAAATAAGCAGTACGGAATAAACACCAATGGCAATTCCGCAAACGGTTAATAGCATTTGAGTCTTTTTACGGATCAGGTTATGGCAAGCCCATTTGAGTACTTCCATGTATTACTCCTCCCGGACCAGGTATACTTTGCTTTTTTTCGGAAGATCCTGTGTATTTGCCAGCACCGCCACTGCTTCCCCCTGTTCCAGGCCCTCCACGATCTCCACCCCTTCCACCATCTCGATACCGGTTGTGATCAGACGCTTTTCCAATGAGCCGTCCTGGGTAATATATACGAACTCCTGATTGTCGCTGTCCTGATCGACCGCCTCATAGGGCAATGTCCAAATCTGCTTTTCAGGTCCAGTAAGAATGGAAAGCCGCACCCCATATCCAGGTTTCATGGCTTTGGGGATTTCTGTAAGCCGAATGTCTGCCTCTACCACGGTTTCATAGACCAGCCCGTCCAAAACCTGCTGCGCGATTGGTCTGATCCGCTCTACCGTTCCCTTTGCCGTTTCTCCCTCCAGGCCCTCGCCCGTGATAAAGACCTGATTTCCTACTGCTACCTGTTGAACGTCCTCCTCACGAATTCTTGCGGTAACAAGGAGAGAGCTGCTTTGCACCTGACAGAGTACCATCCCGGGGGTAACGGATGTTCCTGCGGGAGGGAGATCGGTTGTTACGATTCCCGTAACAGGAGCAGTGACCGCTTCTTTTTTTTCTTCATCCGGAATTGTAATTTGAGCAGCAGAAATTTCCCCCAGATCCGCCATTGCTGCAAATTGTGTGGAGTTTATACCATATTCCTGAGCAAGGTGTGCAAGCGTTCCTTCTTGTCCACCCGACTCCCGACTTGCCTGCCGTATAAAAAAAGCTTTGCCGTCCACAGATTCCATAATGGCCAGCGTCTGGCCTGCTTCCACTCGTTCTCCTGCCTGACACCGTACCTGCGTGATTTGATACGTTCCTCCTGCCACCAAGTCGTACACCCATTCCGACCGCACGGTCCCGGTACATTGTACCGTGGGCTGGTAAGACACCTGTTGAGGGGTTACCACTCGTGCTCTGGGGGCAGTTTTCAGGATAATGGATGGAAGAAGTCCCACACAAAAAATGCACCCTGCCGTCAGGCAGAGGGCAAAAATTTTTTTCAGCATACCGCCGCCTCCCACATAAAATGTTTCCGCATTTTCCAACGCATATTGGTAGTGTGTCAAAAGCAGAAACAAATATTATGAGGTGCAGGGGGTAAATTTTTTGTATAATCAGAGGCCGGGCATGAACACTAAATGCTGTTACGGTCGTGTAGTTTTGAGGAGATGAAAAAATGAGTTTGATTCCATGTGCGGAGAATTGTATCCACCAGCAGGAAGGATATTGCTGCCTTGTACAAAGCGGAAAGGTCTCCTGTGCCGGCTGGGAAGGCAACGGATGTGTTTATTATATCAGCCGGGAGAAGCCTTCCGATGGTCCGAGCCAGACGCCCCCCATTGGGCATACATGATTTGCCATTCCCTTCTGCACAATAGAGATTAGGGCCATTCTTTCCCGTCAAGAAAAAAGGATGCCCAGACATGGTGATTGTTGCGGCAGCAAAGCTTTGAAAAAATACCCCGGCACTTTTATTTTGGTGATTTTGGCCTTGAAAATGGAACCTTAAATATTTTTTGCCCCGGTTACAGAATGAAAAACATTCTTAAAACCGGGGCTCTTCACTAAGTGATTTTGAAAAGCTTGGAGCGAAAACATTACATCAGGTGAAAAGATCTTTGGGCGATCCATTGGTGGATTACCGCTGTCCTCTCACGTTTTTCTTTATTTTAAAGCAGTTTTCGCCTGATCATATGGGAGCTCATCTCAGATGCTGCTTTCCTCTTTCTGACGTATTACTTGAAATGCCTGGGTAATATTGGACACTCCATGAAATTTTGCTCCCGGGAATTGTTCCGGTACAATCAGCTTCAGGTTGCTTTTGGGCAGAATGAAGGTGTCAAATCCCAAGCGGTAGCCTTCTCCAATACGCTGGAGGATCTGGTTGCAGGAACGCACTTCCCCTGCCAGGCCTACCTCGCCCAATGCCAGCAGTTTGGAATGGATGGGCCGATCCATCAGGTTGGAGACAACCGCCAGGCAAACTGCCAGATCGGCAGCCGGTTCGTCAATGCGCATACCACCAGCCACATTGATAAAGACGTCCAGATTTCCCATGAAATACCCACCGCGTTTCTCCAGCACAGCCAGCAGGAGACCGGTGCGGTTATAATCAAAACCAGTAGAAACCCGACGAGGATTGCCAAAGCTGCTTTTTGCCGCTAAGGCCTGAACCTCTACCAGAAGTGGACGAGTGCCCTCCATAAGGCTGGTGATACAAGTACCGGAAACTCCCTCAGGGCGGCCGGTGAGAAGCATTTCCGATGGATTCTCCACCTCACCAAGACCGTTTTCCGTCATTTCAAAAACGCCGATCTCATTGGTAGAACCAAAACGGTTTTTAATGGAACGCAGGATCCGGTAGCTGAGGTTTCGATCTCCTTCAAAATACAGCACCGTATCTACCATATGTTCCAACACCTTGGGTCCGGCAATTCCTCCATCCTTATTGACATGCCCTACAATAAACAGGGGAATTTCCAGTCCTTTGCATGTGTTCATCAACATTTGGGTACATTCCCGAACCTGGCTGATGCTTCCGGAGGAGGCAGACAGCCCTTGCAGCGACAAAGTCTGAATGGAATCCACGATTACAATGTCAGGTTTGTGTTCCCGGATGGTTTCTGCAATTTGTTCCGCGTCGGTGGAGGCTGTAATCAGAATATTTCCGCCCTCTACTCCCAAACGGTTCGCCCGCAGCTTCACCTGACGCATGCTTTCTTCCCCGGAAATATATAAAATGCTCAGGGAGGGATCCACCGTCCGGCACATCTGAAGCAATATGGTGGATTTTCCAATTCCCGGATCACCGCATACCAGCATAGCAGCTCCGGGCACGATTCCTCCGCCAAGGACCCGGTCCAATTCTTTCATTCCTGTTTTATAACGCAGCGATTCGTCGGCTGATACATCCCGGAGACTGCTGGTTTTGGAAACACCTGTGGATAAATGTGCAGATTTTGAGGTTGATCCGCCCACGATGCGGCTTTCTTCCACAAAGGTATTCCAGTTGCCGCAGTCCGGACATCTTCCCTGCCATTTTGCACTCTCCGAACCACATTCCGTACAAACAAAAACGGTTTTATTCTTCACTTTGCTTACTGCCATCGACATATTCCTCTTCCAGATTGTTAAACTTCATCAGGGAGTAGCATAGAGACATGGCGAGCCGGTCCTGATGCTCTCCGGACTGAAGCCGTTCAGCCTCTTCCGGGTTGGACAAAAAGCCGCATTCTACCATCACAGCGGGATTGACAGAGTTATTATACAGCAAAAACAATGCACTGTCAGCCTTTTTTATTTTCCGGCTATTTTCAGGCTGAACATAGGTGTGGATATTTGTCTGAATCGTTTCTGCCAGCACTTTGCTTTGAGGCAGATTGGGAGAATAAAAGACCTGTGCTCCCTTTACGGAAGATTGAGGGAATTTATTGAGATGAATGCTTACGGCTGCACAAAGTCCCGGTTCTTTCATAATTTCCAAACGGTTACGAAGATCGGAATTCTTTTGGGAGCGTACCGTCTTTTTATCCGGGTCATGGATCGAAATATCCTCAGAACGGGTCAGCACCACATCAAAACCAAACAGTTCGCAAAGCATTTCGGTTTTTTCTACCAAAATCAGATTGATTTCTTTTTCGGTAATTCCATTCCCGGTGGCACCCCCGTCCATTCCTCCGTGGCCTGCATCCAAAACGATTCGGGGCCGGTGGACAGATGCTGTTGTACCCATGGTGGATATATACAGTCTTTGGGTAAGCCACCCGCAAAAAAATGCCGTGGCTGTAACCAGGATTCCTATACAGATAAAATAAACTATCTTGCGTTTCAGCAGCATAAAAACTCTCCTTCCTGCAGTACCAGTTTATGACCCCAGGGAAAGTTTTTATGAACTGTTTCGAAGGATAAGAACAGAGCCGATTACCGATATTTCTCATTGCCAAAAGTTGATTGGAAAAATTGTCAGGATGCTTTTCTATCTCCAATCATTTAGTTTTGCCGACGTATTTTGCCGATGTTTACAATAAAATCTTTTTCAGAATTTTTCTATCGTTATTAGTGCTGATCTTCCTGTTTAGTCAAACCCAATTAACCTAATAAAGGGCCTGTTTCCGGTAAAAACCTCAAGCTGCACCAAATTTTTCTCTTATATTTTTTGCCATCAGGCTGAAGCCTTAAATCCCCATTTTTACAGGACTTATAACAAAAAAGCAGGAACAAGCATAAAACTTGTTCCTGCTCTGGAGCGGATTACGAGGCTCGAACTCGCTACCTCCACCTTGGCAAGGTGGCGCTCTACCAGATGAGCTAAACCCGCAAAATGGTGGCCCCGGTCGGAATCGAACCAACGACACGCGGATTTTCAGTCCGCTGCTCTACCAACTGAGCTAC
>CASEAH010000099.1 GCA_949285935.1 uncultured Oscillospiraceae bacterium | reverse complement strand
GCCGTCGGCGGTGATGCCCTGCGCCTTCTGGTAGCTCTTCAGGGCCGCCACAGAAGCGGTGCCGAACACGCCGTCAATGCCGGAGCTGCCGCAGGAGTAGCCCTTGGCAATCAGGGCACCCTGGACGATTTTGGCGGCATCTCCCCTGGATCCGGACTTCACCACCGGCAGGCCCTCAATCTTTCCGGAGGGCTTGGGAGCCGGTTCAAGGTCAGGCACCTCTTCCTCGGTTCCTTCTGCAACATAGGCCATCCCATAGTATTCACAAATTCCCTTGCAGATTTCCATAGCTATTTGCGGCTTATTCTTAGTGAGCCAGAGTGCCACATCCGGAACATCGTGGAAATCCACTTCTACATAGGCCGTCGGGGCCACTGCCGCATATATTTCATACTTCTCCGGATGGGCGGAGATGTTTTCGCTTGTCCCGGGGGTCAGCGGTGCCAGGTATTTGAAAATCGCCTGGCACACTTTATAACCGGCTCCCTTCAGGTCGTAAGACATTAGCCGGGTACCGGCCACCTCACCATTAAAACCGTTGGTGTGGATCGGCAGGTGCAAGTCTGCGGGCCACCCATTGCTCTCCCTCACTCTGTCATACATGGTGCCGTAGTCGCCGCAGATTACCTCGAAGCCGCAGCGCTTCAGGTCGGCAGCCAGCTCCCGGGCAATGGCACGGCACACCTCCTGCTCGTTGGTATCCAGCCCCGCATAGGTGTTGGCAGGCTGGCTACTGGGGGATAAATAAATTCTTTTGTTCATAAACACTTTACTCCTTTCTGCCTACCTTGTTATATGCCGAAGTTCTGACATCTGTTTTCATTGGAATCCTTACCACTTCTTCCTGGTTTTTCATAATATCACCTCTTTAAGCCAGGGTTACGACGAAATCTCCAACGTCGAAGAACACGGCGGTTTTGTTGGTTTCGCTTCCCGTCTCCACCGGCTCAGTCAGTTGCCCCCAGAAATAAGGCGTGCCGCCGGAGGCAGATTCGTAAACACCGAAGCCGACGATGGTCCCCCACGTACCGCCGACAGGAATGACAGGGTAGTGGATCTCATCTTGGTTGACAATTTTGGCCAGCTTCTTCCCAGTGTCCTCGCCTTCCCCATCAACCACGACCGCTGGGGCAATGTACTGCTTGTTGTAAACGCCATGGTTTGTCAGGTCAATTCGGGAATACCCCTCGGCGGACACCTCCACCCCACCGGTACCGTCGGCACCGGGCAAAGTGGT
The DNA here is from genome assembly GCA_949285935.1 of uncultured Oscillospiraceae bacterium. Classification (GTDB taxonomy): domain Bacteria; phylum Bacillota; class Clostridia; order Oscillospirales; family Ruminococcaceae; genus Angelakisella. The sequence continues at coordinate 7,149 of CASEAH010000099.1, read as the reverse complement.
AAGTAAGGCAAGATAGGGCGTATTGGGAAACGCCACAGAGTTGGAAGTTTTGTTCCCTGTGTTAAACAAGCCGTCCAAAATTTTCTTGCCATAGTTGGATGCGTTGATCATTGTGATTTTCCTCCTTGTTTATTAGAAAATACCGCTCAAGTCGATACTGAACGGTACTTTTGCCCATACCATGTGCATATAGCCGGTAATCCCGATGATCCATGGGATCTTTCCATAATCGGCAACAACCGGCGTCTTGTACTGAATGGATTCCTGCTGCCAGCCTGTTTTCTCCACTTTGAACCCGGGAAGAAATGCAGAAGCGTCAAATGTGACCGTGGAAAAAATCAGGTACGGGCCGGTCACATTATAGGAATAGAGTACATACCCCTCTCCCAGGCCAATGCTGCTCAGATCAGCCACCCGCAGATCCAACCCAATCTCCCCATAAGAAAAGCCGAAATCCGGGTCTGTGTCACTGTCTTTATGGGTCATCTGAAACAGCTCCGGGAGCATAAATGACACCGCTTCTGCGCTCATGGGATTAAAAAACAGGCCGCTTACCATATCCTGGGGGGCGACCAGGTATTGGGGAAGCCCCGGGAAAAGTCCAAAGGACATTTTCTCCTTTGTAAACAGCGGCGTCTGGGACGGATCCAGTAGTGTGGAAGTGACCGTCCCAATGTCATAGCCGCTTAAATCCAGCTCTGACTGTATCCAACCCCCAAAGGATAGGAACAAATCCACTCTTGTTTCAACGCCACCCTGGGTAATCCGTGCATATACATTGTGGTAGGAATCCAGGGGAAGGTGTTCGTATTTCCAAACCAACTCAAATTTGTTAGATTCATCCTTTTGGGAAACCAAAACGGGAATCTCAAAAGATGCTCCGGAGCTTCCCAGATCGAACCCTGTATTGAAATACAGCTTCTCCAGGGTATCCCCTTCCCGGACAAGATACCCAGGACTTCCTCCACTGCCCAGGGAGAACTCCGCCGTCCCCCCGTCCAGGGTGTCCAGCACCACCTTCTCCACCCCGGGATAGGTCACAGGCTGCCCCGAAGCGTTTTTCAAAACCACATCCACCGCCAACTAATCCACCTCCAATTTTTCATTCTTTTGTACTGCTGCATAGGCTGTAGCCACTTTTATTTCCCGGGCTGTCTGTGTCACCCAATCTTCCCCGCCCCGGATATACAGCACCTTCCCATCCTGGGCGGAATGGAAGGCACGGAAAATTTCCAGGCTGCCACCGGTCTGGACTGCCCAGGCATCCTCCGCCACGCCGCCGCAGAAGGCGGTCACGGCACTGCCTGACAGGGAACCGGACACGGCTGCTGCACCCCTTCCGGTGCCGGCCGCTGCCCCTTCCCCAAACTGTCCGGTGCCCCGGGCGGCAGCTGCGGAAACGGAGACCGACAGACTGGTCACACACTTGCTTTTCAACCCTTCTGCCAAGGGCCGGAGGGGCTGCGCCGGAAGCATTTCGGCAAACCCGGAAGCCCCGGCAGCCATCTTCTGCCTCATTTTTACAGCTCCATTTATAAAGAAACTCTCAACCTTGGCACAATGGCCGGATGACTCTGCCTCCACCATGGCACCGGGAGTGGATATCTGGCTGATGCTGCCATAGCCACGGCTTTTCTGCTGTTCAGCGGCCTGCAGGCTTACAGGGAAGAATGGGGATACCTCTGTCCGGGCCATAAACGCCCCGGAACCCAGAGCGGACAGTGCTTCCCCTATCCCCTTTCCGGCTGTATTCTCACCGGCAAATCTGCCGCCGCCTTCCCCAACGGTGTTTTCTCCCCGGAAGCCTTCTGCCAACCCACGCTCTGCAAACGCCTCCCGGGTCCTCATTGCCGCCTGCTTTGCATCGGCCTGAGATCCCGTCTGATTTTCTTTGAGTTCCACATTGCCCTGATAGCGGCCGCAGCCTGTCAAAAACTGCCATCCAGATAACAGCCCGTTTATGGTCAAGCAGGTGTTGTAGGTCATGCCTCCCTGGGAAAAACTTTCCCCTGTGGCATCATCTTCTGATTTGATTCCATCCTTTACATTGGGTTTTCCCACGCCCAAAGGGGTCAGAAACCCATCCATAACCCCATTTATAATGGTGATGGCCTGTGCCGGAGCCGCAGGTGCAGTTTCCACTGCGGCATTGGATTCCGCCTTTGCCCTCTGCCCTGTGGCATCCATTGGTTTTACCTGAAAAAGCCAGGCTTTTCCGGTGGCTTTTGTAAAAATCCCTTGTCTCAGTCCAATGGCAATACGCTTTATGGCTTCCCACACAATTTGACCGTTTTTGTAAATTCTCAGAACCGCACGGCGATTCCAGAAAAAACCAACAATGTTTTTCCCATTCCTCAAAAAACGCCACATAGCCCTCACCCCGTGACAATCCGATATTCCCGGTTCGGCAGCACTTTCCCCTCCGCCTCCAGGGCGTCGTATTCGGTTTGTGTCAGATAAATCGGGATGATTGGAGTCGTGACATCAAAAATCTTTTGGCTGCTCCATGTTGTCACTTCTGAAACCTTGTTATCGTTGATTTGAGGCCAACCATCGGATCCAGAACCGTAGTTCTGCTGTAAATACTTCAGATTTACCACATCGTCCAGCTCATTTGCTAATTTTGAAGTTTTAAGACTCCCTGCGATTAGCTCTGCAGCGCCAACTCTAAAGATTACATTTTCTACCGGATCCTCACCGTCATAATTAGAATTGGATTTTACAAGTATGACCTCCCCCGGTGTCGATGGGCTTAATCTTAACTCCCACGATATGTGGAAGTCCACGGAATTTTTTACCATGTTCAATATTGTTACTGCGTCGTTTACATCAACCGTTCCATTTCCCCAGATGTCGTACTTCAAGATATCCTCATCCGTTGGCTGAATCGTGCCGTTTATGATCATCAATGCTCGCTCCACATCACTTTCAGTGTAATCTGTGTGCAAGAAATCCTTTTTATTTTGAATGAGCTGAACCCCGTTTGTGAGATCAATGAAAAATGTTCCGGCTTGACTTTGTATCGTACCTGCCGTTAAATTTGCAGCCGTAATAAAATCTGCCAGAAATCCATCTTCAAAGGTGGCTCCCATGGTAAAGGGGCCATTATAGCCGGTTTCGGATGCGCCCCAGCCGCGATAATCAAATCGCCACACCTTAATCGCTTTATCCGGGTCCGGGTCATCGGCAATATACAAAGTGTCCGGTTTTCCATCTCCATTAGTATCCAGCAGTCTGACAGCACCACCGGCAGAACCCGTAAGTGTATTTGTCATCTGCGATATTGCAGACTTCATATCACTTTTGCTTGGTTTTGCTTCGATATCCTTCCCCTGGCTTACAATCTCGTTGGCAATACTGGCTTTTACGCTTCCCAAGCGTATGTCCTTATAGCGCTCCAGCAAGGTATCATAGGTAATCTCTACCGCTCTTGCCGCCACACTGATTCCCATTGCCGGAAAATGAACGGATACGGCATCTCCAATCAACACTCTTTCCAAGAGAGCTTTTCCCTTGTACTCTTCTGTGTTTTCCAGTTGAACCCACGATATGGTCCACCCGATATTGGGGATTCCCACCTTGTTATCCTTGATATATTTTTCTCCCTGTTCTTTCAGCTGGCTCGGAAGAGGCTTTTCGTCGAATTTATCAGACATATCCACCGGCAGAATTTTGGTATATCCAAATTCTCCCTCTGCGTAAATGACTTTACCTTCTGCGTAGGACACCTCTCCGGTTTCCATGTCCACATAGTATGGCAAAATACCAGTGTAGCAGTTTGCGCAGTTTTCGTCCTGCTCCAAAGATGTGAGATTTTTCCCATACCGGATGGTCACGCCACGGTTCGTCCCACGACTGCTCAGCAGCTTTACGGTACTGCGGTCAAATTCGTATTCTCCACCAAACACATCCAGCAAGGACCCTTCCTGCCCTCCCAGAACGGCCCATATCGGCTGCGGCACCGCCACGGAGAAGGCGCTGGTTGAGCTTATGTCCGTGTAAAAATCAAACGGGCAATCCGTCACGGCGTTTTGTTTTATGCCTTGGAGCGCCAGCTGCGGGCCGTTGGCTTTAAAAGGTGTGATTGGTACACCTTTCAGGTCATAGGCCTTATGGTGTGCGTAAACCGTTACGCTTCCAGCAGATGTTTTCAAGATTTCATAAACCCGAAACGGCTGCAGCTCCGACACAGGATCCGTCTTTGCCAAAATGATGGATCTGCTTTTTATGTCTCCGAACCTCGCCCCTGTAATGGGGTACTGCATTGTCAGTTCATACTGTCCGTTCAGCACCTGCTGCACTTCACAGGATATGGCGTCCGCCAATATGCCCAACCCGTTGCTTACGAACTCCGTCTCCTCCGGAGGATATAGTATCGGCTTCACAGTTCCCACCACCTCGGCTTTATTTCTATTTTTTCAATCCCACCTGAAAACGATATGTTGGTTGTTCCCGGCAGGATTATAGGGAAATCTACCGCAGATATATCGTTGTTTCGGTTTACAGCAGCGCCTTCTCCTGGTTTTGAATAGGCATCCTGCATTTCACTGTCCAAGATGATCGGCTCCGTAATTCTCAGGACTTCTACCGACATTCCACCGATGTTTACGGTTCCTGCCGCAGAGCCGTAGATGGTGATTTCCGGTAGTGCTTCGTACTTCGTCGGGTTATCCAGCGTACCGGTTTCCGAAAAGGTCTTGATTTCTTCCCCTGCATCCAGAAAGGATTGGGGCGCACACTCAAAAGACACTCGACATCTGCCATACTGGTTCAGGATGTTTTCTATATCCATGGGACCTAAGAAAATGGCTTTCCGGAAATGCCCAATATCGTAGCGGTCTCTCAGGATTTTGTATCCGGCCTCTGCTGTCAGCCATGCCGCAATTTTATGGGTTGCTTCCATCATAACCAGTTCCCCAGCATTGAAATAGATATCATAGTACTGGGGATAACTTTCGTAGGCGTTTTGGAATATGTGCAGATTTCCGTTCCGTCCGGGTATCGATATGGTTTCTCCCTTTCTGGCCGGAATTGTTCTGGGTGGATACCACTCCACTTTTGCCCCAAAGTCCTTTGTATGGTAATCCCCAAACTGGAATCCGTTATCCAAGTCCTATCGCCTCCTCCTGCACCGTGACATTGTGCTGCATAATCCGCATGATTCTGTTTGCCAGGTCGTTTGCATCCTCCCCCGGCTGCTGGTAGATATTGAATGTCTGCCCTCCGTAGTTATGGGCAATATTCTTCTGCTCCGTAATCGGGCTCACCACCGGCAGGGTAAATATCTCAGGGAATTCCACTGCTGCGTTCAGCTTTTTTTCCAAAAAAGCCTGATTTCCAAGGAGCGCCATCCTTGCCATCGCTTCCTCAAATTCCTTTGTCCGCTCTTCAATGGGAATCACAGCACCGTCAATCACATAGTCAGCGCTTTCCTCCATCCTCCTGGACGGGGATCTTATCTTCATAAAATCATCGAATGCAGCCATTCCATATTCTCCGAGGTATTTCATGGCACCAGAAAACCGTGGCGTCTCATCCTGTATCTTTTTCACCAGGCCATTGACAATCTGCAAACCACTCTCTGCCGCATCTTTCTCAATTTCATCCATTCCAGCGGCGAAGTTTGTCTGCATATCCCCAATTACCTGAGACAGTTTGTCCTTACTCTCATCCAGCCGGCCAAAGGCGGCGTTGATTTCGTCGATGGATACATCTGTGCCATTTACAAACTCGTTCAGGATCAGCATAGACTGCTCGCTGCCGTCAGATAATTGGTCTACCAACATCTGATCCAGGCCCATGTCTACAGCTTTTTGTAGATTCGCAGCATAATTATCAAACGCCTCTTTTTGCTTGCCCCAGTTTTTGATAATCTGTTCTGCAGACAGCTCACTCTTTGTGGCAAGCTCGTCAAACAGGCCTATTTGAGAATCAATGGACTTTCTCGCTTCCTCAGCAGCAAGCGCATACTCTTCTGTCAGGGCATCAACTTTTTCCTGGGTCTTGGCGATTGTTTCCTGCAGCTTTGTGTTTTTATCCGAGACTTCACTGGTCGTCTCTCCGAACAAGTCCATGGTATCTCTCGCCAGCTGGATCTGTGCATCATAGCTCGCCACTTTCTCCTCACCAGCTGTAATCGCATCTCCAAGGAAGTTCAAGTCCTCTTTGCTCTGCTCAAGCTGGCCATTCAAAGCGGAGCATTCCTCCTCCAGTGCTGCAACTTGAGAATATAGTCTGCTCTCTTCTTCTGCCAGTTCAAGTGTCCCCTGGCCGGTTTCTGCCACAAGGTCCATTTGCTCCTGGGTGACTTCATTCAGCCTGGCTTTTGCCTTCTCCAAGGCTTCCGTTTTCTGTATGTAAACTTCCTGGAGCCTGCTTATGTCTTTTTCAAGATTAAGCTGCTTCGCTTTCGCTTCATACAGTTCTGCCGTGGCTTGCCCCTGGGCTTCCAGCTCATCCGTATACTTTTCCTGCAGAGCTTTCTCAACGGCTGACTTTTTCCAGGCATCAACATCTCGTAGAATGGCCTCGGTGTTTTTATTAACAAGACCTGTCTGCTCGTCGATTTTAAGATTCAGGTCTGGTATCAGCTCGTTCAGCTCTTCTACTATCAAAGCGTACTCTTTTTGGCTTTCTTGAGTATCCAGCCCAGCTGCTTCCAGTTCCTTCAGCCTCGTCACATAGTGCTCGGCAGCATAGGCAGCGCCTTCCACCTCCTGCACCGTCTCGCTGTATTGCTCGTTGGCCCTTTCCATGGATGATTCAAATTTATCCATGCCGTCAATTAAATCATCCGCCACCGTTTCTGTCTCAGTTGCCAAAGACGCAAAAACCGTCACAGCTGCGCCGATGGCCAGCGCTGCTATACCCCACGGGCCAGACGCGAACGAAGCTGCAGTTCCCATGCTTACAATGGATTTTGCAAGGGAGGCAATTTCCTTTGCTTTTTGCGCAGCCTTAAATGTGGCAAATCCGGTTGCAATAGCCCCAACCGCTTTTGCTGCCGTAGGTCCATTCTCAATCGCAAATTCCAGGATGCCGGCCACGGTTTCTCCGAATTCTTCCCAGTCCGTATCCTCGATTAACTCATTGGCTTTTTCCGTGATTTTCTGAATCACCGGTACCAACTTATCCAGCGCTGCATCGCCA
>CASEAH010000098.1 GCA_949285935.1 uncultured Oscillospiraceae bacterium | reverse complement strand
CCTGTGTATTGATTTACTTTATAACGGACCTCGCTCATAATGGAACGGCAGGCGGCGGTAATGTTCACCCCGTGCTCCACAATGATGTGCAGACGGATGGACACGGTTCCGTCCTCATTGTAGGTGACCTGCACGCCCTTGCTCATGGCCTCCTTGCGCAGGAGGTGGACAAGGCCGTCGGTCATGGAACGGTAAGCCATTCCCTTGACGCCAAAACAGTTGGTGGCTGCGTTGCCGGTGATGTTGGCCACAACGCTGCTGCTGATACTGATCGTGCCCTTTTCATTATTCAGCTTGATCATATTACAACATCCTTTCATCGGGATTGTTCAATCAGATTCTTCTGGTGTGGTCACTGATACATCATTATACATGAAAACACAGTGGATAACAAGTAGAAAAAGAAAAAGTCGCCGGCTATGCGGAAAAACTATTGAAAAAAAGGGACGTTTGCCATAGAATAAAGGGCAGAATAGGGTGGAGAGGTTTACTCTCCCACAGCGGAAGGAGAACCCCATGCGCGTCATCACAGGAACGGCCCGGGGCCGGCGGCTGAAGGAGCTGAGCGGGATGGAAACCCGCCCCACCACCGACCGGGTAAAAGAGGGCCTTTTTAATATTATACAGTTTGATATCGAGGGCCGGCAGGTGCTGGATCTCTTCGCCGGAACCGGCCAGCTGGGCATTGAGGCCCTGAGCCGCGGAGCGGCCTCGGCGGTGTTTGTGGACCAGCGGCGGGACGCCGCCCAGCTGGTGCGGGAAAACCTCCGCCTCACCGGGCTTGAAGGCAGTGCCCAGGTGGTAAATGGGGAGTCCATGGGCTATCTGGAGCGGTGCGGTAAGCGCTTTGACCTCATTTTCCTGGACCCGCCCTATGGGGCAGGCCTTCTGGAAAAGGCGGTGGAAACCGTTACAAGGTTTGACATTCTTCGTCCCCATGGTATAATGGTATGCGAGAGTTATGTCGACACGGTACTGCCCGAGACAGCACCGCCTTACCAGCTCCACCGGACCTATCGGTACGGCCGGATCAAGCTGACGGTGTACCGCCGGGAGGGGGAGGAGCAGGCGTGAGAACAGCAATCTGCCCGGGAAGCTTTGACCCCATCACTCTGGGACACTTAGATCTGATCCGCCGGGCGGCAGAACTGTTTGACCGGGTGATCGTCTGCGTCATGTCAAATGGCTCCAAGGACCGTGGGATGTTCCCGCCGGAGCGGAGACTGGAGCTGGTACGCTTAGCAGTAGCGGATCTGCCCCATGTGGAAGCGGAGTTATGGACAGGCCTTTTGGCGGAGTTCTGCCGCCAGCGACAGGCTCAGGTGATCGTCAAGGGTGTGCGCAACGCCACGGACTTTGACTGGGAGTACCAGATGACCTGGATCAACCGTGGGCTTGGGAACGCGCCGGAGACGGTGCTGCTGCCTGCGGCGCCGGACTACGTCTGGTTCAGCTCCACCATGGCCCGGGAGATGATCCGCTACAGACAGGATCTGAAGAAGTATTTGCCCTCTGCGGTGGCGGAGGAGATCATAAAGGGGATAGAGGACTATGGCGAGCAATAACAGTCACAATGATGTACTGC